>JAOTYQ010000728.1 GCA_029861725.1 Acidimicrobiia bacterium
AATCCGGGGCATCGGCCGGCTCGTCGGTGACAAGCGCCCGCCACAGATGCTCGGCCAGGAACGGCATGATCGGAGCGATGACCACCAGGGCGTCGAGCAGGGCGGCGTGCAGCACCTCGAGGGCGGCAAGGTCGCCGTCCCAGAACCGTCGGCGGGAGCGACGGATGTACCAGTTCGAGAGGTCGTGGACGTAGGAGTCGAAGGCTCGTATGGCGTCGGCGCTGAGGAACGAGTCGTAGGCCGTGCTGGCATCGGTTACGAGCTCCTGGGTGCGGGCCACCAGCCACTGGTCGAGTGGATTGGTGGCCTCGACCGCCGACACGCCGCTCATGTCGGCCCGGTGGAAGCCCTCGACGTTGGCGTATTGAATGAAGAAGCTGACGCTGTTCCAGAACGTGAGCAGCTTCGTCCGGATCTCCTCGCCGGCGGTGAAGCCGAACAGCAGGTCCTGGTAGGGGCTCTGGGCGGCGTACTGCCACCGCATGACGTCGGCTCCCATGCGGGCGAAGGCATCGTCGGCGTCGATCATGTTGGCCCACGAGCCATGCATCTCTCGGCCATCCTCGGCCAGCATGCGCTCGTAGGTCAGGATCTGTCGGTACGGTGCCCGCCCGGTTAACACGACCGACATGACGAGCTGGGCGTAGAACCAGAGCCGGGTCTGCTCGCGCATCTCCGACACCCAGTCGGCCGGGAACCACTCCTCCCAGTACCGGTGGTCTGGCAGGTCGGCGGTGGTCAGGCCCTTGGCTGCACCGGTGCCTCCACCGCCCTCGATCCACTCGTCGTTCTGCCAGCCGAGGGTCGAGAACGGCACGATGCCGGCATCGAGCCACACATCTCCGACGTCGGCCACCCGCTCGACTCGTTGGCTGCAGCTTGGGCAGCGAATCGGAAAGCGGTCAATCCAAGGCCGCCGCAACTCGACGAGCCCGCTCAGGTCGTCGCCCGCTAGCTCGGCCAGCTCCGCCTTGGAGCCGACGACGGTCAGTTCGCCGCAGGCGCACGGGTAGAACGGCAGGGGCAGCCCGTAGTAGCGGCGGCGGGAGATGTTCCAGTCGCCCATGGTGACCAGCCAGTCGTCCATCCGCTTCTGGCCGTGGCTCGGCGTCCACTCGACCTCGCGGTTGGCGGCCCGGAGCTCGTCCCGCAGCTGGGAGACGGCGATGAACCAGTCGTCGGACAGGCGGAACAAGAGGGAGGTCTGACACCGCCAGCACTGTGGGTAGCGGTGCTCGATCGTGTCGATCGCCGTGAGATAGCCGGCGGTGTCGAGGTACTCGATGATCTCGTCCTTGACGTCGTGGGCCTGCTTGCCGGCGAGCCACCCGTACTCGGGGTAGAACAGGCCCGACTCGTCGATCGGTGATGGGGCCGGCAGGCCGTGGACGACCGCGAGGTCGAAGTCTTCGGCGCCGCACCCCGGGGCGATGTGGACCGCGCCCGTGCCCTCATCGAGCGACACCTCGTCCCACGGGATGACGACGTGCTCGTCGACGTCGTTCGGCTCGAGGTCGTCGAAGGGGCCGTGGTACCTCCAGCCCACCAGCTCCCTGCCGGCCTTGGTCTCCGTCGGCTCCTGGCCGTCGAGGAGACGGGACACCGCCATCCAGTCCCCGTTCGGCAGCCGCCCATAGCGACCCTCGGGGTGGACGGCGACCGCTACGTTGGCCGGCAGCGTCCACGGCGTGGTGGTCCAGACGACGATCGACTCGCCGTCCCGGCCGACCAAGGGGAACCGGACCGAGATCGCTGGGTCGACCCGATCGGAGTAGCTGCCGGCCAGCTCGTGAGCCGAGATCGACGTGCCGCACCGAGGGCACCACTCGGTGGCCCGGTGGCCCCTGTAGAGCAGGTCGCGCTGGTGGACGATCTGGAGGAAGCGCCAGATGTAGTCGATGTTGGTGTCGGAGAACGTGTAGTAATCGGCCCCCCAATCCATCCACTGCCCCAGGCGAATCGACCCGTTGATGAGCTCCCGGCTCGACCACGCGACCACCTCGCGGCACTTGGCGGCGAAGCGCTCCAACCCGTACTCCTCGATCTCCCGCTTGGAGTTCAGCCCCAGCTCCCGCTCGACCCCGACCTCGATCCACAAGCCCTGGCAGTCGAATCCATTCTGGTACCGCTGATCGAAACCGCGGAACGCCTTGTACCGCTGGAAGACATCCTTGAGGGTGCGACCCCAGGCGGTGTGAACGGCCAGGGACTTGTTGGCAGTGACCGGCCCGTCGAAGAAGCTGAACTTTGGCCCGCCCGCGTTGTTGGCCCGCAGGCGAGAGAAAACGTCGGCTCTCGACCAGTAATCGAGGATCTCCAACTCGAGAGCTTCGTGGTCCGGCGTCCGGGGTAGGGAGGGGTACATGCGGTGTCGGACTCCGTTGAGGCCCATTCCGGGGACCGTGACCGGACGTCGTGAGCGTCCCGACTGAAGTCGGCCAGTATACCGGCGGCCCAGGAGCGGCGATCCCGAGCCGAACGGCCCCGCCGCTGCTGGCCATGACCGACGTCACCGCCACCGACCGTGAGCAACCGACCGATCTCAGATGGTCGCTGACCGTCGACTTCGCGGTTCCGGGGCAAGCTGGCCGGCGGACCGCTCGCTGACAGCTCGATAACAGCACCCGAGCATCACGGATCGCCGCGCCCGAGTCTCGGCGATGTCGAGTACCCCAGATGCGCTGCGCTGGTAGGCCGGCCGGATGCGTTGGCCCAGTTCGGGCAGCGAGACGGGACGATCGTCAGCGTTGGCCGATGAGCAGCCACAACTGACCGGTCGCTGCACGCCGACCGGTCTGGAGAATCCGGCCCGTCGGCACGATCGTTTCGCTGACCGCCTCACGCTCGAAACCGGCAGCCTCGGCTTCGGCCGAGAGGTCCATGTCCCGCATGGGACCCCAGAACGGCTCGTGATTGTCGTAGGTGTCCCAGTCGATCATCGACTGGGACAGCGGATCGACGCCGGCGTAAGGAGGGAAGTCGGCGTGAATCATCAACCCTCCG
>JAOTYQ010000729.1 GCA_029861725.1 Acidimicrobiia bacterium
GTTATGTCGTGCCGGTCCAGGAACTGCCCGATCTCTTCTCGCTCTGCTACGAATCCCGTCCAGTTGATCCCGTGGATCGACATCGCCGATCCACGGGATCGAGCTGATCCACACCGTGAGCGCGTAAGTGTCGCGTGCCTCGAGGAGCTCCTCGAAGAACCATTCGAGCTGAGCCTCGCCGAGCAGGACACCGTCGTCGGGCTGACGAACGGATCGGGTATCGGTCATAACGAAGCGGACCCGGCCGATCGTGAACGCCTGATGGATGGGTCCATTGTCCCCGGATGGGAGCTGGTAGTGCGGGACGTGAGTCCGATAGGTCGCCCATGCCGCAGAGCGGCTGGCAGCATCGGCGTTGGAGTCGTTGGGCCCGTAGTCGTGGTCATCCCAGACGTAGGCGATGGGCACGGATCGGTAGAGCGCGGACTGAGCTGGCGAGTCGTGGACCTGGGCGTATGCCGAGCGGAACTGGGACTGGCCGTTCTGGTGGATGTTGCGGTAATGCAGGTCACCAGCGTTGATGTAGAGGTCGGGGTCGAGCTCACGAATGGTGTCGAATACTGCGCCGTTGGAGTTGGTCCGGGCGCAGGCAGCTATGGCGACAGTGAACGACGCCGCGCCCTCTGGAAACGTGCGAATGCGCCCGGTGCGGATATCATCTGTCAGCCCATCGATCTCGACGGCGTACTCGTACTGCGTGGCGGGTTCGAGGTCTTCGACCACCAGAGTCACAGGATGGTCCGCGTCGCCCACCGCCACTGAGGGAGATCGGGCCACCTCGACATCTGCTTCGTTGCGAACAACGAGCCGCACCGCATCGGCCTCATCGCGAAGTCGTACCGTGACAGAGAATCCATCGACATCGACCGCACCCGACCACAGCCAACGAACCGCCGACCTCGGCAGCTGTGCCGTTTCCGACTGAGTGTGGGCCGGCCCCAAGTAGGTGGCGTACACCTCGGTGGCGCCAAACCAGCCTCCGACCAGGAGGATGGCAGTGCTGACAGCCAGCGCCACGATCTTGCCCAACGTCTCCTGGTGTTGCCAGTCCAGCCACATCATCACTGCCGGCGCCAAGAACGCGAGCACGACGAAGAGCCCGAACGGGGGCTCATACTGAAGCGTGGCTAGCACGCCCATCCCAGTACCGCCGACGGCCACGATGGCGGCGGCTACCGCGATCCATCGGAAGCTTACGAGCAGGCCGACAGCGGTGAGGGCGAGCAGGGAGAGCTGAAGGGGCACCAGGAACTCCTCGGTGAAGGGGCCCCCTTCGGGATCGCGCGGAATGTTGCCCTGGAACGCCTCGTAGACGAGTACCGCGATCAACGTGAGCAGCAGAACGCGGGACGCGACGCGAAGGCCCACGTCGACGCCATGGGGCAAGACGATCACCCCTCTGGGCTCGGTGAGCAGCCTCATCCAGGCTGCCGCAGCGGCCACGACTGCAAGCCGACATCAAGGCGCACGGAACCAGTCTCTCGGCGTCCTACCGTCGAGAACAGAGAACAAGGTCACGGTCGATCCCTTTCCGTCGGCCGGCATGGCTAATCGCAGCGAGCTCGAGCTGTTGGCGGCCGAGCTGCTCAGACCGTGTCATCGACCCACTCGGTAACACCACTCGGGAATCGCGATCAGCCGCGCTCGGGTCCGGCGGACTGTTGTACGACTGGTGCGCGATAATGCGACCACGACTCGTGGTCGCTCAGGTGTCCACGACGGCCACGACCTGAAGGGCTCCCGTGCCACCTGTGTGCCACAAGCCGACGAGAACGGCTGTCAACATCCGTCAGAAGCCGGCCACAGGCACCGCTGGGCTAGACGAAGATCCCGGCGAAACGTACTGCTGGAGCTAGTCGTCTCGTCGCTTCCCAAGCTGAATACGCGAGTTCGATTCTCGTCACCCGCTCTAAGAAAACCCCAGCTCAGGGCACATTCACAAGCCCGAACGCTGGCCTTCGCCCCAGACTCGTGCCTTCGTGCCTAGAACAGTAGGCACGAAGGGGGACGAGTGGCGAGCAGCCGGCCATTCGGCAACATCCGCAAGCTGAAGAGCGGCCGCTACCAGGCGCGCTACTGGCGTCTCGGAAAGCAGATCCCAGCCCACACCACATTCGCTACGAAGGCCGAAGCACGGGCATGGCTGTCGACGATGGAGAGCGACCTGCTCGCTGGTCGCCACGTCGACCCGTCGAACGGGCGCGAGCGCTACGGGGACTTCGCGGCGCGCTGGCTCGAGCAGCGTGACCTCCGACCCCGAACTCGGGAGACCTATATCTCTCAGATCGAACACATCCTGGACGAGTTCGAGGCAATCGAGTTGCGTCGAATCAGCCCTTCGGCGGTCCGAGCCTGGCACAGCAACCTCTCGCAGTCCGGCCTTCACGCGAACACCGTCGCCAAGATCTACCGGCTGTTCCGGACCACGATGGACACCGCTGTCGAGGACGGCATCATCAGAACCAACCCGGTCCACATAAAGGGGGCTGCTGTCGAGCGAGCTGTCGAACGCCCGATACTCGAATGGGAGGACGTTCGCCGGATCGCAGAGTCGATCAACCCACGGTTCAGCGCGCTGGTGTGGGTTGGCGCGATGTCTGGTCTACGGTTCGGCGAACTCACGGGACTCATGCGCCGCCACGTCGACGTTGAGCATCGGACGCTGCGGGTCGACCAAGCACTCATGTTCGTGCGAGGCCAGGGTCCAACGCTCGGCCCACCGAAGTCGGCCGCAGCCCACCGGACCGTCGTGATCCCCGCTAGCGCGATGATGCTGCTCGCCGACCACATGCAGGCGTACACAGAGGACGAGGTCGACGCGCTTGTATTCACGTCGGTCAAGGACAGCCCCCTTCTCAACCGCTACTTCTCGCCGTTTTGGAAACGAGCACTCAGCAACGCAGGGGCGAACAAGGAAACCCGCTTCCACGACCTCCGCCATCTCGCCGGCACCTCCGCGGCAACTGCCGGCGCTTCGGTGCGCGAGATCATGGCGAGAATGG
>JAOTYQ010000145.1 GCA_029861725.1 Acidimicrobiia bacterium
TCGACGCCATGATGAAGGGCGACGACCCGGGCCCCGAGGCCTCCATACGCAAGGCGCTGGCCGATGTCCACGGTCAAGACCTCATGACGCTGGTGAAGGACCTGGCGGGCGCCGAGGGCATGGTCGGTCTGCAAAGCGACGAGGCCGAAGAGCTCGACCCCTGGCACTGGGGCTACCTGTTCAGCCGGGCCCTCACGATCGGGGGCGGTACGAGCGAGGTCCAGCGGAACATCATCGGGGAGCGGCTGCTCGGCCTCCCTCGGGAGCCGAACACCTAGGAGAAGCAGCTCCGTGACCTATGACGACTTCGAGTATCTGCGCTTCGAGCGCCTCGACGGGCACATCCTGGTGGTCACCATCGACCGTCCCGAGAATCCCCTCAACGCGGTCAACGAACAGATGCACGACGAGCTCACCCATCTGTTCCCGGCACTCCAGGCCGAGCGCGAGGCCCGGTGCATCGTGCTCACGGGGTCAGGGCCGACCTTCTCGGCCGGCGGGGACTTCGACTGGTTCCCGACCCTCCAGGCGCCCGACCGCCTCGAGCGACTGCGCCAGGACGGTAAGAACCTGATCTGGGACATGCTCGATGTCCAAGTGCCTATCGTGGCCGCGGTGAACGGTCACGCCATGGGTCTGGCCGCCTCGATCGCCCTGCTGTGCGACGTGATCTTCGTGGCCGAATCGGCCCGCATCGGCGATCCCCACGTGAAGGTGGGCATCGTGGCGGGGGATGGAGGGACGGTGGCCTGGCCCCTGGCCGTCGGCCCGGCCCTGGCCAAGCAGTACCTTCTCACCGGTGATCCGATCTCGGCCGCCGAAGCGCATCGCATCGGCATGATCAACTTCGTCACTCCAGACCACGAGTGCCTCGATCAGGCCGTAGCCTTCGCTCGCTCCATCGCCGCCAATGCGCCGATGGCCGTGCAGTACACGAAGCTGGCGGTCAACAAGCTCCTGAAGGACGCGGCGAACACCGCTTTCGACGTCGCCACCGCGCTCGAGATCGTGACCTTTCAGAGCGACGACCACGCCGAGGCGCTGGCGGCGATCAAGGAGCGTCGCGATCCCACCTTCCACAACCGCTGATCCCACCGGAGTCCCGAGAACATGGAACTGCACGACGCCCTCATGACCACCCGGGCCATGCGCCGGTTCTCAGACGAGCCGGTGAGCGACGCCACCATCCAGCGCATCCTGCGAGCCGCAGTGCAGGCTCCTAGCGGGGGCAACATCCAGCCCTACCAATTCCTCGTCGTCACCGAGCAGGACCTCAAGGACCAGCTCGCCGCCATCTACCTCAGGGCCCACGAGCGCTACGAGCCGGCCATCCAGCAGTACGTGCCCCCCTTCAAGGACGACGCCGCCGAACGTCGCCACCAACGCAACTGGGCTGCCACCGACCACCTGGCCCGCAACCTGGCCGCGGTCCCGGCGATGGTGCTCGTGCTCGTGCCCAAGATCTCCATGGCCATCGAGGACGACGAGGGCACGATGGACGTCGGACCCGTGTACGCATCGGTGTACCCGGCGGTGCAGAACCTCATCCTGGCCGCCCGCAACGAAGGTCTCGGCACCGTGCTGACCACGGTGTTCCGGATCTACGAGGACGAGGTGCGTGAGGTGTGCGGGATCCCAGACCGATTCGAGGTCGTCGCCCTGCTCCCGCTCGGCGTGCCCACCGGCACGTGGGGGGTCGCCCACCGGCGGCCGGCCGAGTCCCTCACCAGCTGGAACCGCTTCGGCGAGAAGCGTGAGCGCCTCGAAACGGGCAGCTGACCGTGGCCTCGCTCGACGACCGGCTAGAACGCCAACTCGAAGGGGTGCTGCGGTGCGCTCTCGTTCCCGGGGTTGGCGGGTGCCGGTAGTAGCCACGTCGCTCAAGGCATCGTTCCGCTCTGCTGGGCATCGCCAACACGATGGCACTGTCGGTCGTTCCCGGCCCGGCGGGCCAGTCGTCTCAATGCCCTCGATGCCATCGCCGAGCTGTAGATACTGCCCGCCACGCTCGGTGCTGGCATCGAGAACGCCCGCTGTAGCAGCGATCGGCCCGGCCTCTTGGCAACACGATCCTGCTCGCTCCGCTCACTCAGACAGACGCCCGGGTCCTCGTCGAGGAGAGCGAGCATCGCCAGCTGGTCGATGCTGGCAAGCACGGCACCGGCCGCTACACCTCTTGTGAGACCAAGCGGTTGAGGACGGTGAGCCATAGGATCGTGGCGAAGGCAGTCCCCAGAGCGGCGCCAGCGACGACGTCGAGCACATTGTGCTCGCCGTAGTACAGCCGAGCGATACCGACGACGGCAGCCCAGGTGAGGGGTAGGGGCCACCACGAGCGGGGCAGGAAGCCGGACATGAGAATTGCCAGAGCGAAGGCGGTCGTGGCGTGACCCGACGGGAAGCTCAGCCCCTCGAAGGCCGGTCCGCGGACGTTGATGTCAGGGCCGATCGAGACGAACGGCCGCTCTCGCTCGACGAGTTGCTTGACGACCGCCTTCTCTATCCCGAGCTTGAGCGGGAGCACGAGCACGAACGGAATCAGGTGCTGCCACTTGCGGGTGAACCAAACGACGATCAACCCGGCGACGACCGGAGACCCGATGACGCCGACCTGTTGCAGCACCCACATCGGCGGCTCGAGCCAGTCGGGCCACTCGTTGAAGAAGCGCAGGCCTGCCGCCTCCCAGCCGGCGACGTCCCCGTCGGCGGCGGCGATCGAGCTGACGACGGCGACCGCCGCTGAGAGCGCGACGATTGCCGCAGCGAGCCGAGCAGGGATCGCGTAGCGGACGGCGAACGGCGACGAGCGGTGCGGGGAGCGAGCGCGGACGGTCATGGCAGAAGAGTCCGACCAAGCCTGCCATGGTCGCGGTGTCGAACGGACAGAGAACGCGACGCCTCGGCGGTGAAGGCCAGTGACCGCTGGGGAACGAACTCGGCAAACTGGACGCCGTAGACGCCTTCGAGCCGGACGCGACACAATGGACGGTCAGGGCATTCGGGCGGTCCGCCAAAGCGCCGGTCCCCGACGTACGACAGGAGGTCGCTGTTGGTTTCGAGCTTGTCCACATCGGCGGTGGCGGCCGTGACCACGATGACGTTCTTGTCTTCCGCCGGAGAAGGCACCAGCGCGACCAGGCCCCGCGGAACGAGTTGGTCGTTGAGGGCGGCCAGTGCAGTCCCGCTGTCGGGGTTCGGTTCGGTGCTGCCTGCGTACCGCAACGCCGTCCCGAGATACTCGGGCCCGAGAGCGATGCGGTCGAGCTCCAACGCCGGGGCGACGAGCTCTCGAGGACCGATCGGGCCGAGCCGAACGACCGGCACGCCGGCGGCCTCCAAGCCCTGGGCGTACAGCTCGGCCAGCAACCTGCTCCCGTCAAAGTCGAAGCTGGCCATCCGGAGCCCGTCCGCCGGCCCTGCCTCAGCCGGCGCCTCGTCGCCCCGACCGCAACCGGCGAGCACGACCAGCGCGCTGACCACGAACCCGAGGCGGACCCAGCGAGCCACGCGACACGTCTTGCACCCCAAACCAGGTCGTGCGCGATGACCGAGCTGGCGGTCGAGCAGCGGCCAGCGCAACACCTGCAGCGACGACCGTCCGGCGAGCCCCCACCGCTGCCCCACGAGCTCAACAAGGCTGCGATCGTTTGGCTCGTCGCCTTCATCGGGTGGGCTGCCCTCTGGGCCTGGGTGTTCTTGTCCGACGACCCGGCGATCTGGATCACCGAACGTGACCTGGAGGCCATGGCCCCGATCGTCGACAACCGGCAGAGCTGGCTGACGCCGACGATGCAGCGCATCAACGAGATCGGCACCTTCTGGGCGACACCGGTCGTCGGCTGGATGACGATCATCGCCGGTCTCGCCGTCCGCCGGATCCGCCATGTGCTGCTGCTGATCGCCGCCTTGTCGACCGTTGCTGCCATCTCGACGGTCATCTCGACCGAGATCCTCCGGCCCCGGCCGTTGGGGGTCACCCAGATCGGGCAATGGGAGGGCTTCGCCCAGCCCTCTCGGCCTGTGGCGCTGCTGACCACCGCGCTCGTTGGCGCCGGGCTGACCTTGATGCCCTCGGGGACGTGGCGCCGGACCTGGAACGTGTTCACCGCAGTGGTTGTTGTCGTGTTCGGATTCGCCCAGCTGTACGTTGGGGTCGACCATCCGAGCGACGTGCTGGCCGCAGGCACCGTCGGGGTGGCGGTCACGTTGCTCCTCTACTTGCTGTGGGCGCCGGAGAAGGTGTTCCCGATCGCCTACCGAACGGGCAACACGGCGCATCTCGACGTGACCGGTGCCCGCGGGGAGGCTATCCGGCTCGGACTGAAGCGACAGCTCGGCGTCGTGGCCACCGACATCAAACCGGTGGGGCTGGAGGGGTCGGCTGGATCAACCCCGCTCCGCATCAAGCAGGAGGACGGACCGGATCTGTTCGCCAAGCTCTACGCTCGCAGTCATCTCCGCTCGGACCGGTCCTACAAGCTCGGCCGGACGTTGCTGTACGGGCGGCTGGAGGACGAGCAGCACTTCACGTCGGTCCGGCGGTTGATCCAGCACGAGGACTACATGCTCCACGTGATGCACCGGACCAGGCTGGCCTCCACGGAGCCGATGGGCATCGTGGAGATCACGCCCGACTACGAGTACCTCCTGGTGACCGAGTTCCTGACTGGGGCGGTGGAGATCAGCGAGGAAGAGGTCACGACGGAGATGATCGACGCCGGGCTTGCCATGGTGGCCCGGATGTGGCGTGCCGGCCTGGCTCACCGCGACATCAAGCCGTCCAATATCATGGTGCAGGACGGCCGGCTGCGATTGATTGACGTCGCCTTCGCTCAGATCCGACCGTCTCCGTGGCGTCAGGCGGTGGACCTGGCCAACATGATGTTGGTGCTCGGGCTCGGGAGCTCGGCCGAGCTGGTCTATGAGCGAGCACTGCTGCAGTTCAGCGAGGACGAGATCGCCGAGGCCTTCGCCGCCTCGCGAGGGGTAACGCTGCCTTCTCAGCTGCGAGCGAGCGTGCGGCGCGACGGCCGGGCGCTGCTTGAGGAGTTCCGGCGTCTGGCCCCCGACCGAGATCCGGTGGCCATCCAGCGGTGGTCCCTGCGTCGGGTTGGCCTGACGCTGTGGGTGGCCCTGGTCGTCGTCGCCCTGGTGTCGATCTTCGTCGACAACCTCGCAGACATCGGGTTGTTGTGATGATGCGCCGGACCTGCCTCGCTGTCGTGGTCGGCCTCGGGCTCGTGGCGTCGGCGTGCTCGCTTGAGCAGGCGCTGCCCGTCCCGGACTGCATCGAAGGAGGATCGGGGTTGATCGTGGCTCAGTCGGTGTCGACGGCCGAGCTGGTGCCGTGCCTGGGACCCCTCCCCGACGGGTGGTCTGTCGAGGCCGTGACTGTTGACCAGGACGGGAGCGAGGTGCGACTTGATTCGGATCGGGCCGGCGACAGCGCTGCCCGGCTGCTCTATCGGCAGACGTGCGACGTCGGCGAGGCGGTCTCGGTGCCGAGCGACCAGGAGGGCGCCGAGGCATATGAGTACGTCGGTCGGATCACGCCCGGTTTCCAAGCCGATCGCCTGTACCTGTTCGAAGGCGGTTGCGTGCGGTGGGAGTTCGATTTCGACACCGACGCCTCGGCCACGTTGTCGATCGAGCTCCAGGACAGCCTGACGCTGCTTTCCCGCACGGCTCTCAACGAGTCGATTCGAGAGTCGTTCATCGACGAGGAGCTGTGATGTGCTGGGGTCGCGCCAGCCACGCGATGGCGATCGCAGACCTGATCGGCAGTGCCCGGGCCCCGTCGCCCGGAGATTCGACCTGCCGAGGAGCGCGTCTTCCAGATGGTCAACAACGCGCCGGACCGGCTCAACGTCCCCGTCTGGGTCCTCATGCAAGGCGACTGTTGAGGGGCCCGGATGTATGTCGGCGCTGACCTCCCGCTGGACGTCCTCGGCGGCGCGGCCATTGGCGTCCTGACCTCGCCGACCCGACCGAGGCTCCCGAACTGGTCGGCAAACGATCGCCCGACCGCCCGAACCGTTGGCCGGCGCCGTCTCTTCCTCCGCCTGGGAGTCACACGCCTGCGGGCCGAGGTCTCGGCGGCGAGCGCTTGGGAGCCGTTCGCGGTCCCCCGGGCGATCTCCGCCCCAACCACCTCTCAGCTCGCCTGCTGGACGATCGCGGCCCCGGCGCCCTGGGGTGGCAAGCGAGCCGGGTTCCCCGCCTCATGACCGCCACCACCAGGCTCAGGGCGTTGCTGCGGATTGCGGTGACGGTGATCATCGTCGTCGGCATCTTCGTCGGGGTCCTGCCCCGGATCGCCAGCTACTCCGACGTATGGGCCACGATCGCCGACATGACCTGGCTCGAAGTGACCTCGCTCCTCGTGATTGCTGGGTGGAACGTGGTCACCTACTGGTTCGTGATGATTGCTGCCCTACCGGGCCTGCGCTTCGGTCAGGCCGCAGTGGTCAACCAGGCGTCGACCGCCATCTCCAACACCCTCCCGGCCGGGGGCGCCGTTGGCGTCGGCGTGACCTACGCCATGTACAGCTCGTGGGACTTCACCCCGGGCGCCATCGCCCGGTCAGTCGTCGTGTCCGGGGTCTGGAACAACTTCATGAAACTCGGATTCCCCGTCGCCACCCTCGGCCTACTGGCGATCGAGGGCGATGTCTCGGTCGCGCTCGTCCTCGCCGCGCTGTTCGGTGTCGCCGTGCTCGTCGCAAGCGTCGTCGTGTTCGCCCTGCTGCTCCGCAGCGACGCCCTGGCCCGCGCCATCGGCGACCGCGCACAGAGGTTGGTCTCCCGGGTGCGACGCTGGTTCGGAAGGGCCCCTGTCACGAGCTGGGGCGAATCAGCCAGTCGCTTCCGGACCGACACAATCGACCTGGTCGGCGACCGCTGGCGGTTCCTGACCGTGTCGTCGTTCGTCAGCCACCTCTCGCTGGCGATCGTCCTGCTCACCGCCCTGCGCCACGTCGGCATCGACCAGGACACCGTCAGCTGGATCGCGGTGCTGGCCTCCTTCGCCTTCGTCCGCCTCATCTCCGCTCTGCCGATCACACCCGGCGGGGTCGGCGTCGTCGAGCTGGGCTACGTCGCCGCCCTGACGATCGGGCTCGACGAGCTCCACCGGGCGAGCGTCGTCGCCGCCGTGCTGGTGTTCCGGTTCCTGACCTACTTCCTACCGATCCCAGTCGGCTTAGTGGCCTACCTCTACTGGCGAGCCAACAGCGAGCGGCGTCGCGCCCTTGGCATCGACTCGAGAATCTCAGAGTCGGTCCAGGGCGACACCCGATAGAGGCGGAGCGCAGGCACCGTCGAAGTTGGGGCATGACGCGATGCCTCAACCTTGAAACGGCGGCCACGATCGATAACGCGGCGATCATCAGCAACACATGCCGAACCCGGCGGACTGAGGGCTGCGAGACGGGTCGGCGCCCTCTGCACCGGTCGCCGTCCCATCACCTCGAGTCACGGTTCGACTGGCGTCGGGTGAGCCTGCGTGGAAGGGTGCGCGGATGGTCGAGAACGATCGGGGCGCCATCGATGACCTGGCCCACGCCTACGCCGACGCCGTGTGTCGAAACGACCACGAGGCCTGGCTCGACACCTGGGCCGATGACGGCGTGTGGAACATCGGTCGAGGTGAGGTGGTTGGCCGGGTCGCCCTGGCCGAGGCGTTTGCCACCGCCATGGGTCTGTTCGAGTCGGTACTCCAGATCGCGGGCAGTGGAGCCGCCGCACTCGACGGCGATAGGGGCACCGGCCGCCGGTACATGCAGGAGCTGGCCCGAGCGGCGTCGGGCCGCACGATCCTCTACCACGGCTACTACGACGACACCTATGCTCGTACCGATGCCGGTTGGCGCTTCGCCGAGCGCCGTCTCGTCTGGCTCTACCAAGGGCCGCCCGACCTGTCCGGCACGTTCGGGCCGCCGCCCGGCTATGAGGACCTCACCCGATGAGCGACGAACGACCGCTGCCCAGCGACCGGATCGCCTACAGCCCGATCATCGAGCGCCCACCGATCCGGTGGCCCGGGGAGGCCCGGGTGGCGTTCTGGGTGGCCCCCAACGTCGAGTTCTACGAGTACGTGCCGCCCCGCGACGGAGTCCGCAACCCTTGGCCCAAGTCACCCCACCCCGACGTACAGGGGTATGCCGAGCGCGAGTATGGCAACCGGGTCGGGTTCTGGCGCATGCTCCCGGTGCTCGATCGCTACGACGTCCGTTGCACGGTGTCGCTGAACTTCGCCGTGCTCGATCACTTCCCGGAGATCGGCGAGGCGATGATCAGCCGTCGGTGGGAGCTCATGTCGCATGGGATCTACAACACCCGCTACCTCACCACCCTCACCGAGGCCGAGGAACGGGAGTTCTACCGGGACAACATCGAAAGCTGCATGCGAGCCACCGGTCAGCCATTGAAGGGCATGCTCGGCCCGGCCATCTCCAACACGCTCGCCACCCCCGACCTGATGGCGGAGGCCGGGCTGATCTACCACGCCGACTGGCTCCACGATGATCAACCGGTTCCCATCGCCGTCGAATCGGGGCGCCTCGTCTCCGTACCGTACTCCATCGAGTTGAACGACACGCCGGTCTACAACCAGCACTACGAGGCCGATCACTTCCTGCGGATCTGCAAGGCTCAGTTCGACCAGCTGTACGAGGAAGGGGCCGAGAGCGGGCGGGTGATGTGCCTTGCCCTCCACCCCTACGCCACCGGTGCCCCACACCGGATCCGCTATCTCGACGAGACGCTCGAATACATCCTCGGCCATGACGGTGTGTGGCAGTGCACGGCGGCTGAGATCGCCGAGCACTATCTGGCCAACCACTACGACGACGCAGTCGACGCCACCGCCCGCCATGCCCGCTGAACGCCGCCCCGGGCTCGACCACGGCCATTACGAGTGGTCGCCGATATCGGCCCGGGCCCAGCGCCAGCTGCCAGGTGGTGCACGCTTGGCGGTGTCGGTGCTCGTCGTGCTCGAGTACCTGGAGTGGCGGCCCCCGGAAGGGGCGATCACCAACCGGCGACTGCCCGGCGGGTTCGGCCCGCTGCCCTTTCCCGACTACGTGAAACACACCCACCGGGAATACGGGCATCGGGTCGGGGTCTTCCGGCTCCTCGACCTGCTGGAGCGTCGCGGCATCCCGCCGACGGTCGCCATCGATGCCCTCACGATCGAGCGCTATCCCTGGCTGGCCCGCCACGTGCACGAGCGTGGCTGCGAGCTCGTGGGCCACGGGATCTCGCTGAGCCGCATGATCTCCAGCCGGATGAGCGAAGCGGAGGAGCAGGCCTACATCGCCGAGTCTCTGGATGCGGTGGCCGGGGTGACCGGCGGCCGCCCCGAAGGTTGGTTCGGCATCGAGTACAACGAATCGGAACGGACCCCGGCCCTGTTGGCCGAGGCCGGGGTCCGCTACGTCTGCGACTGGGTCAACGACGAGCAGCCCTATCCGATGCACGTACCGAACGGCGAGCTGTGGTCGGTGCCCTTGTTGCTCACCGCCGACGACGCCCACGCGATGGGTACCCGTCGGGTTCCCATCGATCGCTACTGTCGCCTGCTGGTCGAGTCGGCGGAGGTGATGGCCGACGACGGTGGCCGGCATCTCTTCATCGCCCTTCGCCCATGGCTGTCGGGTCAGCCGTTCCGGGCCCGGGAGCTAGACCGAGCCTTGGCCGCCATCATGGCCATCGACGGGGTGATCGCCATCCGCCCGGCCGAGCTGCTCTGAGACGATTACCAGCGGGCGAATACGTTGGGGAGTGATGGTGGTGAGTAGGTCCAGACTCCTTCGCCCGGAATCAGGTGAGGGGACCCAATGGTCGGTCCAAGTGGCATGACCCCCCTGTTCTTCGGCCAATTGCACGGAGGACTACATCACCTTCGGCTAACTGAAGAGCGTCGCTATTCGGCTGCTACGGCCCAATCGCTGTGAGGAGCGGCGTGAGGGCCGGGTCTCGTGGTTTCTTGCCCTTGACCCGAGGACGTTCGACCCTGTGCAGGCAGACCGCTGTCGACAGACGCTCTTGGACAGGAGGTCGTTGGGCCGATTCCGCTCAAGAGTTCCCGACGAATAGCCATGCCCGAGACCGCAATCTCCGACCACCCGGTCAGCACTATCGCCTCGAAGTACGTCATCACGGTCGAATCCAATGCGTCATTGCGAACCGTGGTCGAGCACATCATCGAGGGTAGGGTCAGCCTGGTCGTGGTCGATGACTCAGGTAGCGTGGTCGGCGTCGTGAGCGAGCACGACGTGCTCCAGGCCATCCACGACGGAGCCGACATCGACGAAGTCTGGGCCGCCGACATCATGTCGACCGACGTCGTGACTGCACACGGCGACGAAACAATTGCCGAAGTGGCTCATCGCATGCTCGAGAATCGACTTCGTCATGTGCTCGTCCAGGGGGACGAGGGCGGCGTCGTCTCAATTCGCGACATCTTGGATGCGCTCCTCTCTTGACCCGCTCCCGAGCGAGCCCAGGCCGGTCGACAGTGGAGGAGAGAGCCTGGCGAGGCAGGAACATCCGCCCTGGCCGTCAGCGCAAGCCGCGACCCGGTCCGACGATCGCTGGCTCATAGTCCAAAACGGCATTCCATGCGAGACCCCTTTGTGGCGCTGACCTCGTGCTTGACATGCTCGTAGGTGAACGAGTGGGTTGACCGGCAACCTACCGGTGACGGCGGCCGGCTAGGGGGACCTCAGGACGTTGTTCTCTGGTTGCGAGCGACGAGGCTTGCTGTTGTTGGTATGTGGCAGGCATGCGCTTCACAACCACGCTGGTGGTGTTGTCGGCGGCGGTGGGGTCGTTTGTCATGTCATGTGGCGAGTCTGTCGACGGTGACGCAGCGGCGACTACTACAACCCCTGCAGGGGATTACTTGCTCGACCAGCCGGCCAGTCGACGATCGTGTGGTGGATCCCCCGGGGAACAAGCGCGCAACAGGAGCTGCTCGTCCCTGCGCCGTCCAGTGGCCACCGGCTCACGTTGCACGATTCGTATTCGACGCCGGATGGCTTTGCCGTCCTCTACACCCGCCACGAGACCGAGCCTCCGGTCGACGAGCTTGTCGACAGCTTGAGGCGCTTTGAGGTCCCGGCTCGCCAAGTGACCGAGCTGTATTCGCAAGGAGCCTTCGAGCAGGGCTATCGCGAGGTGTCCGTCGGTGGGGACCTGATCTCCGG
>JAOTYQ010000146.1 GCA_029861725.1 Acidimicrobiia bacterium
CGACGGCGTGTAGAAACCGCCGAGCAGGATGTCGGCGTTGATGAACGGCACCTTCTCCTCGATCTGGTCGGGGGTCAGCAACTCGGCTTCGATGCCCCAACAAGTGGCCGATGTCATCCGGCGCCGCAGCTCTTCCATGCGCTCCTCGGTGCGGGCCACCTCGATGCCGCCACACGTGGTGTTGAGCCCGAGCTCTGCGTACTGCCGCTGGCTCTCGACCGTGAGGAACGCCATCTCCTTGTTGTGGTCGACCGGGAAGATGAAGTTCGACGCGTGCCCGGTCGATCCGCCGGGGTTGGGCAGCGGGCCCTTGTCGAGCAGGACGATGTCGCTCCAGCCGAGCTCGGCCAGGTGACCGACGAGACAGTTGCCGACGATGCCAGCGCCGATCACGACGGCCTCGGCTCGCTCGGGAAAACCAGCAGTGCTCATGTACCTACCTCACATCGGGTTCGGAGTCTCGAATCTAGGGTCGGGAGCGTGCTCGCGCCCGAAGATCGGGGCTGTCCAGGAACGATCCGGTTCTGTATAATGGAATCGTTCTGCATCGTGGAACACCTGGCGCCCAGACTACGTCATCGGGACCCATCATCTCAACCACGGCCGCGACCGTCTTCGACCCAAGGAATTCCGAGCCCGATGCCTTTCCCCAGCGACCTCGACATCGCAGCCCGAGCGAGCCTCCGGCCCCTCGCCGACATCGCCGACCGAGCCGGGATCCCGGCCGAGCTGCTCGAGCCCTACGGGACCGGGGCGGCCAAGATCGGCCTCGACGCCATCGAGGCCATGGCCGACCGGCCGGCGGCCCGCTACGTCGTGGTCTCCGCCATCACGCCGACCCCGCTCGGCGAGGGCAAGACGACGACGACCGTCGGCCTCGGCCAGGGCTTCGGCCACATCGGCCGCACCGCCACCATCACCATCCGCCAGCCCTCGATGGGCCCGACGTTCGGCATAAAGGGTGGCGCCGCCGGTGGCGGGTACAGCCAGGTCGTCCCGATGGAGCTGCTCAACCTCCACCTCACGGGCGACATGCACGCGGTGACCGCCGCCCACAACCTGTGCTCGGCCATGCTCGATGCCCACCTCTACCACGGCAACGGGGCCGGCTTCGATCTCCACAACATCACCTGGCGCCGGGTCCTCGACGTCAACGACCGGGCGCTGCGCAACACCGTGATCGGCCTCGGAGGCCGGCTCGACGGCGTGCCCCGGGAGACCGGCTTCGACATCACGGCCGCATCGGAGGTGATGGCCGCGCTCGCCCTGGCCACCTCGCTCCGCGACCTCCGAGCCCGAATGGGCCGGATCGTGCTCGGGTACACCCCCGACGGTGAGCCGATCACCGCCGAGGAGATCGGTGCTGCCGGCTCGATGACGGTCATCCTCCGGGAGGCGATCAAGCCGAACCTGATGCAGACGCTCGAGAACACGCCGGCCCTCGTCCACACCGGCCCGTTCGGCAACATCGCCACCGGCAACTCCTCGATCGTCGCCGACCTCGTCGGCATCCGCACCGGCGACTTCCTCGTCACCGAGGCCGGGTTCGGCGCCGACATGGGGGCCGAGCGGTTCTTCAACATCAAGTGCCGCAGCTCCGGCCTCGTTCCCGACGCTGCGGTGCTCGTGGCCACGGTGCGCGGCCTCAAGGCCCATTCAGGCAACCACCGGATCGTGGCCGGTCGCCCGCTCCCCGAGGATCTCCTGGCCGAGAACCCCGACGAGGTTCACCAGGGCGGCGCCAACCTCCGGAAACAGATCGAGAACATGACGCTCCACGGCGTGACCCCCGTTGTGGCGGTCAACGTGTTTCCCGGCGACCACGACGCCGATGTCGCCGCCGTCTGCGAGATCGCCGCCGAGCACGGCGTCCGGGCCGCCGTCACCACCCACTTCACCGACGGCGGGAAGGGCGCGGCCGAGCTGGCGACGGCGGTGGCCGAGGCGGCCGAGGAGCCGAGCGACTTCACGCTCCTGTACCCCGACGCTGCCCCGTTGCGAGACAAGATCCACGCGGTCGCCACCCAGGTGTACGGGGCCGACGGCGTCGACTACTCGCCTGCTGCCGCCAAGCAGCTCGACACCTACGCCGCAGCCGGTTTCGGCGAGCTGCCCGTCTGCATCGCCAAGACCCACCTCTCACTGTCGGCCGACGCGTCGCTGAAGGGGGCACCGACGGGGTGGACCCTGTCGGTCCGAGAGGTCAGGGCATCGGTCGGGGCCGGATTCATCTACCCGATCTGCGGCGACATGCGCACCATGCCCGGCCTGGGACGCACCCCAGCTGCGCTCGGGATCGACATCGACGGCAATGGCGACATCGTGGGTCTCAGCTGATGGTCGACCACTCAACCGCCCCCGAGGGCCCCGGGGAAAGGGATCGACGCCTGGCCCTCGTGGCCGACATGAAGTATGAGCTGGTGCCCTTGCGCTCGGTCGACGTCGCCGTCGCCGCGCTACCCCCCGCGTCGCCGGTCTCGATCACCTGCTCGCCGGTCCGGGGCATCGACGCCACGATGCAGCTCACCGATCACGTGCGGTCGCTTGGCCACACCGCGGTACCCCACCTCTCCGCCCGGATGGTCGAGGGCCCGGACCACGCACATCGGATCGCCCGCTGGCTCAGGACCGAGGCGGTCGGACATGCGTTCCTCGTCGGCGGCGACATCGAGTCGCCGGCCGGGCCTTACCACGACGCCACCCACTTCCTACGGGCGCTCCTCGATGCCGGCCCAGAGCTGACGTCGATCGGCGTCACCGCCTACCCCGACGGACATCCCTTCATCGACGATGCCGCCCTGCGGCAGGCCCTCCACGGCAAGCAGTCGATCCTGAGCGAGGCCGGCATCGCCTGCTATGCCGTCACCCAGATGTGCTTCGACCCGGCGACGGTCACGCAGTGGCTGACGACGGAGCGGGAGGCGGGACTGACACTTCCCGTGCATCTCGGCCTCGCCGGTGTTGTCGACCGGAAGAAGCTCATGACGATGGGCGTACGGCTCGGCGTCGGCACGTCGCTGCGGTACCTCAGGAAGAACCGATCGGCCGTCGGCCGGCTGCTGACCACGTCCCGCTTCGATCCCAATACGCTGCTCGAGCCGCTCAGCCGGTCGCTCGACGCGCTCGACATCGCCGGGCTCCACTGCTTCACGTTCAACCAGGTGGCGTCGACCGTCTCCTGGCAACGGGCCACCCTCGACCAGCGATGACGCCGCCCCGAGTCTCGGCCCGACCCGACCGGGGTTCGGGGCTACTCGACGGTCGGCATCCGATCGCAGATCGCCGGGTTCTCGACCGCGAGCACCGATCTGGTCATGGCCGCCTATTTCGGCGGGTTCCTGGCCGGCAGCCGGACGGTCACCGTCGCACTTCGCTCCGTGGGCCATATTCGGCGCCGGCGCGCCCCGGCCCGCGCGTCGGCCCGCGCCGGGTCGCTCTTCGGGCGCCGGGCTGCGGCGCGCCACTCTCCGTTGCGCCCGGTCAGCGACTCTCGGGGTGATCGACCGTCTCGTCGCGGGCGTCGGGGAGTCGGATAGGGGCGACGGCAACCTCGGGCTGGTCGCTGCGGGGCGTAGCCTCGTGGTGGCGGAGCCAGACCGTGCGCTGGGGGTACGGGATCTCGATCCCGGCCTCATCGAGCGCCTCCTTGATCCGCAGCCGCAGCTCACGAGCCACGATCCACTGCTCGGCCGGATCGGTCTTGACCACGAGGCGGATGGCGACGCCGTCGGCCCCGAGCCGCTCGACGCCCCACACCTCCGGGGGATCGATGATGTCACCGCCGTCGAAGCCGGCGTCCTGCCACAGGTCGTCGGCCACCCGCTGGATGATTCCCTCGGCCCTTCGCAGATCGGTGTCGTAGCCCACCTCGATATCGAGCACTGCCCGCGACCAGAGCTGCGACATGTTGGCTACCCGGTGGATCTCGGAGTTGGGGACGTGCCAGACGTTGCCGTTCACGTCGCGCAAGGTGGTGACCCGGAGCGAGACCTTTTCCACCGTGCCGGTGACCTCGCCGACGTCGATCACGTCACCGACGCCGAACTGGTCTTCGACGAGCATGAAGATCCCGGCCAGAAAATCGGCCACGACCGTCTGGGCCCCGAAGGCGAGCATGATGCCCACGACGCCTGCGCCGGCCAGCAGCGGAGCCAGCGAGATGCCGAGCTGGCCGAGCACGAGCAGCCCGACGGCCACCCAGACCACGATGGACACGGCGGAGGAGAACACCGAGGTGATCGTCTTGGTCCGCTGCTGGGCTCGACCGTTGAGCACCGAGTCCTCGGCGGCCTGGCCGAGCTGACGCCGCCGCTCCGCCCGAAGCTGCTCTCGCTCGCTCCGTGCGGCCAGCCGCTCCCCCGACCGGCGGACAGCTCGCTTCAGGATCCGTCCGGCGACATAGCCGACCGCCACGATGACCAGCACGCGGAGGGGCCGGTCGATGACCCAGTCGGCGGCACCGGCCCAGAACTCGTTGCCCCAGGGCTGCTCGGCCACCCACCGGCAGAGCCACCTCGGGTCCTCCCCACAGGCGTCGGTGACGTCGACCTGAGCTAGCACGGCCCCACGATAGGGCTGCTACCGGAGGGCCACACTGCGAGCGCGCGCCATCGAGCCGGTAGCCGTATCGGTGTCGCGGCCGGGCACCGCGGTGTCGCCGCGCCGGTCGATGTCCGGTGACCCGATCAGGTCGTAGACGTGGAATCGCAGGCCGGCGGACGTCAACCGCTCCCCCAACCGACCGATGTGCTCACCGGCCGAGCCGTCGTCGACGAACAGAAGCCGGACTTCCCCCACCTGAACGCCGGCCAGCTCAGCGGCGCGGCGGATGGCCCGGGCCACCCGCTGCTCGAGGTCGACCGCCCGGCCAGCGTCGTCGACCACGTCGAACGACGCCACGATGTCACCGTCGACGACGACGACCGCGCAGGTGCCGAGCGGAAGGCCGTCGATGCCGACCACGCAACCTGCGATGGGAGCCATACCGTTGCCAACGGCAGGACGACCGGCCAACCTGAGCATCCAGGTGCCCGAAGCGTCGCATCACTTCCCGACGACCGGCTTCCATGATACGGTACAGTTCCGCATTGTGGCACGGGCCCGGAGACGGTGGAGCAGTTGATGGCAGACCAGGAACCGAACGAGCCCATCGACGACGAGGAGATCGACCTGCGCTCGTTGAGCGACGAAGACCTCGCCGCTCAAATGCACGACGACCTCTACGACGGTCTGGCCGACGAGATCGCCGAAGGCACCAACATCCTGCTCGAACGAGGCTGGTCGGCCGAGAAGGTGCTCAACGACGCCCTCGTCGAAGGGATGCGGATCGTCGGAATCGACTTCCGCGACGGGATCCTGTTCGTCCCCGAGGTGCTGCTCGCCGCCAACGCGATGAAGGCGGGCATGGCCATCCTCCGGCCGCTGCTGGCCGAAACCGGGGCCGAGCCGATCGGAAAGGTCGTCATCGGCACCGTCAAGGGCGACATCCACGACATCGGCAAGAACCTGGTGGCGATGATGATGGAGGGTGCCGGGTTCGAGGTGATCGACATCGGCATCAACACCGACGTCGACGAGTATCTGGCCGCCCTCGACGAGCACCGCCCCGACATCCTCGGCATGTCAGCCCTGCTCACCACCACGATGCCGTACATGAAGGTGGTGATCGACACCCTGGTGGAGAAGGGCCTGCGGGACGAGCTGATCGTCCTTGTCGGCGGAGCCCCGCTCAACGAGGAGTTCGGCCACGCGATCGGGGCCGACGGCTACTGTCGTGACGCGGCCGTCGCCTCCGAGACCGCAACCCGCCTGGTCTCGAAACGTCGCGCCGCCGCCTGAGCGACCGCCAGGCGATGACCGACCACCAGCCCCCCGCTCCGCCCGAAGTCCTCGTCCTCGCGTGCGGGGCGCTCGCCCGCGAGCTCCGCGACATCATCACCGCCAACTCCTTCGACCACGTGACCATCGAGTGCCTGCCCGGCGACCTCCACAACCGCCCCGACGAGATCCCCGGAGCGGTCGAGCGCCGCCTCGACGCTGTGGCCGACCGATACCGAACCGTCCTGCTCGGGTACGCCGACTGCGGGACCGGGGGTCGGCTCGACGAGCTGTGCCGCCGGCGAGGCATCCAGCGGTTGCCGGGCCCCCACTGCTACGAGCTCTACGCCGGCCACGAAGCCTTCGCCGCCCTTCACCACGAGGAGCCGGGAACGTTCTACCTCACCGACTACCTGGCGAAGCACTTCGACCGGTTCGTTTGGCGGGTCCTCGGGCTCGACCGCCATCCCGAGCTGCGGGACCAGTACTTCGGGAACTACCGCCGGTTGGTCCACCTCGCCCAGGTCGACGACCCGGAGATCCGTGCGGCGGCGGCCGCAGCCGCCGACCGGCTCGGCCTCGCCTTCGAGCACCGCATCACCGGCTATGGCGGACTCGGCGACGTGCTCGTCGACCTCGGGGCGTCGACGCGATGAGCCGGCGACGGGGAAGCACCAATGCCGTCATCGTCATCTACTGGCGGGACATCCCGGCCCAGGTGACGGCCGGGGCGGCCGACCGAGCCTCGGGCCAGCCGGAGAAGATACTCCTCGACGACCGCTTCCAACGAGCGATCGACCAGGCCGCAGTGATCGCCGACTGCACCGACACGACCAGCTACGTCGCCCAGTGGCGGCGCACGACCGAGCCCCTCGACGGCGACGCTGCCGAGGCAGCCCGGTTGCGGGCCGCCTCGTTGGAGGCGGCGTTCACCCCCGACCGGCTCGAACGGCTCGTCAGCGGCGGTGGCCGGGACCCGGCGGGCCAGGGAGACGAGAGCGTCCGCAAACGCGACGGAGAGAACAGATCGTGAGAACGACACCATGACCGACACCATCATCAGCTCGGCGACCAAGGAGGTGGTGATCGGGTTCGATCGCCCGTTCGTCATGATCGGCGAACGCATCAACCCGACCGGCCGGAAGCTCCTGGCCGAAGAGCTGAAGGCCGGCGACTTCAGCCGGGTCGAGGCCGATGCCGTCGCCCAGGTAGCGGCCGGCGCCCACATGCTCGACGTCAACGCCGGGGTCCCCCTGGCCGACGAGCCGGCCCTGCTCACCCGGGCCGTGGAGCTGGTGCAGTCGGTCACCGACGTGCCGGTCTCGATCGATTCGTCGGTGGTCGAAGCTCTGGAGGCGGCGATCGCCGTCTATGCGGGCAAGCCCCTGATCAACTCGGTCACCGGCGAGGAAGAGGTCATGGAGCGCGTGCTGCCGTTCGTCGCCCGGTACGGTGCGGCCGTGGTCGCCGTCTCCAACGACGACACGGGCATCTCCGAGGACCCCGACGTGCGCTTCGAGGTGGCTCGCCGGATCGTGAACCGGGCCGCCGACCACGGGATCCCGTCCGCCGACGTGGTAGTCGACCCCCTCGTGATGCCGATCGGGGCGATGGTCGGTGCCGGCAAGTCGGTCTTCCGCCTGGTCCACCGGCTCAGAACCGAGCTCGGGGTCAACACCACCTGCGGCGCCAGCAACGTGAGCTTCGGGTTGCCGAACCGCCACGCGGTCACCGGTGCGTTCCTGGCCACCGCCATGTCGCACGGAATGACGTCGGCCATCATGAACCCGCTCCACGACGAGGTTCGGTCGGCGGTCATGGCGGCCGATGTGCTCCTCGACCAAGACCCGAACTGCGCAGCGTGGATCTCCACCCATCGCCCACCCGACTCCAACGGCGGACGATCGGGCCAGGGTCGCCGCCGAGGCGGGCGCCGCGCTCGGACCAGACCTCCCGCCGCCGGCAATGCCTGAGTCGACCGCCAACGAGGCCCACCGGCCTCCGACGAGCACCGACCAGGAGGCCGACCATCGGATCGTCTTCACCCCGTCGGGGCTGAGCGGGGCCGTCCCGCCCGGCACGACCGTGCTCGATGCCGCCCGCCTCCTCGGCGTCGACCTCGACTCGGTGTGCGGCGGGCGCGGGATCTGCGGCCGGTGCCAGGTGACGCCCGGCTTCGGCGAGTTCCCGAAGTGGTCGATCTCGTCCTCGGCGTCGTCGCTCAGCGACCGAAGCTCCGTCGAAGACGCCTACCGGGGTCGACGCCCGCTGGCCGCTGCGGACCGCCTCGGCTGTGCCGCCCACGTCCACGGCGACCTGATCGTCGACGTTCCGGCCACGAGCCAGCTCCACCGCCAGGTGGTACGCAAAGAGGTCGCTCTCGGCGCCCTCGAGCTCGACCCGTTGATCACCCTGCACTACCTGGAGCTAGCCGAGACGACGTGTCGGGACGGCCCCCCGCTCGGCCCTGCGTCCGAACCCGAAGACGCATCGCCGGCCATGACCGAGGTCCTCCGCCGGGCGCTGGTCGACCAGTGGCAGATCGAACCCGCTGGCATCGACCCGTCCGCGCTCACCCGGCTGCAGGGCGCAGTCACGGCCGGCCGCTGCACGGTAGGCGTTCGCGGCGGGCACGTCGTCGCCATCTGGCCCGGATTCGTCGATCGCGTGCTCGGCGTGGCGATCGACATCGGATCGACCACGGTCGCCGGTCACCTCTGCGACCTGACAGACGGCGAGATCGTGGCCAGCGCCGGCCGGATGAACCCCCAGATCCGCTACGGCGAAGATCTGATGAGCCGGGTGTCCTACGCAATGTTGAACGAGGGCGGAGCGGCGGCGATGACCGGCGCTATCCGAGCCGCGCTCGGCGAGCTGATCGGCGACCTGCTCACCGAAGCTGCGTCCACCGACGAGACCGTCGCCGCCGACCGCATCGTCGACGTCGTCGCCGTCGGCAACCCGATCATGCACCACCTCGTACTCGGTCTCGACCCGACCCCGCTCGGCCAGGCGCCCTTTCCCTTGACCACCGACCAACCCGTCGACACGACGACTGCGGCCCTGGCTATCGACTCGCCGACTGCGGCGGTTCACGTGGGACCGTGCATCGCCGGCCACGTTGGCGCCGACACCGTCGCCGCCATCCTGGCTGAGGAGCTCCACCGCCACGACGCCGTGCAGCTCCTGGTCGACGTCGGCACCAACGCCGAGATCGTCCTCGGCAACCGCCGCCATCTACTCGCCGCGTCGAGCCCCACCGGTCCGGCCTTCGAAGGAGCCCAGATCAGCTCCGGTCAGCGGGCCACGATCGGCGCAATCGAACGGGTCCGGATCGACCGGGACACGCTGGAGCCCCGCTACAGGGTCATCGGGTCGGACGACTGGTACGACGCCACCGACACCGCGACCGGTGAACGACCGGCCACCGGGATCTGTGGATCCGGGATCATCGAGGCGATCAGCGAGCTGTTCCTCGCCGGGGCGATCGACGCCCAGGGGGTGATCGTGCCGGGGGGAGCCGCGCGCAGCGGCCGAGTGGAGCAGGACGACCGGACGTTCGCCTACCGGCTCACCGAGACGATTCGGATCACCCAGGCCGACGTGCGAGCCGTACAGCTGGCCAAGGCCGCTCTGCGGGCCGGGATCGACCTACTCCTCGAGCGGGCCGAGTGGGACGTTATCGACGAGATCCGCCTCGCCGGGGCGTTCGGCGCTCACATCGACCCGATCCACGCCATGGTCCTCGGCCTCCTACCGGACTGCGCCCCCGACCGGGTCCGCTCGGTCGGCAACGCCGCCGGAGCGGGAGCGATCCGCGCACTCCTGTCCGGCCGCCGACGAGCCGAGCTGGTCGACATCGCCCGCTCGGTCACCAAGATCGAGACGGCCACCGAGCCCCGCTTCCAGGAGCTGTTCGTCGCCGCCCTCGCCTTCCCTCACGCCAGTGCCGCAACCCCGCGGTTGGCTTCGGTCATCGACCTGCCGACCCCGGCCGAGCCGGTGGCGGCCGGGCGGTCGAGACGTCGCCGACGTCGGGCGGGGACGGCGACGACACCGAAGACGATCCCTGACGAGGAGACCCGATGACCGAGACCCGACGACGGCGGCGCACCGGTGGTCGAGCGGGCCGCCAGGCCGCCAGGCAAGCGGCAGCCCCGATCAAAGACGCCTTTCTCACCCGCCGGCTCGCACCGGTCGAGCTCGTCAGCGAGGAGGGACTGTCGATTCTGGAGGAGAACGCCGAGACGATCCTCGAGACCGTCGGCATCGACTTCAAGGGCTTCCCCTCGGCGCTCGACCTGCTGGCCGAGGCCGGGGCCGACGTCGACGGTGAGCGCGTCCGCTTCCCCCGTGGCCTGTGCCGCTCGATCGTCACCGAAAACGCCCCCGCCAGCTACACCCAGCACGCCCGCAACCCTGCACGCTCCGTGACGGTCGGCGGCGACGCGACCGTGTTCGCCCCGAACTACGGCTCACCGTTCGTGCACGATCTCGACCACGGCCGGCGGTACGCCACGCTCGAGGACTTCGAGAACTTCGTGAAGCTGGCCTATACCTCCGCACCGATGCACCACTCCGGAGGCACGGTGTGCGAGCCGGTCGACGTGCCGGTCAACAAGCGCCACCTCGACATGGTCTACGCCCATCTCCGCTACAGCGACAAGCCGTTCATGGGCTCGGTCACGGCCGGCGAGCGAGCCGAGGACTCGATCGAGCTGGCCCGGATCGCCTTCGGTGGCGACCTCGAAGACCGGACGGTGATGACGAGCCTGATCAACGCGGCCTCGCCCCTCACGTGGGACGCCACGATGCTGGCGGCCACCGAGGCCTACGCCCGGGCCAACCAGGCCTGCATCATCACGCCCTTCATCCTGGCCGGTGCCATGTCGCCGGTCACGACGGCCGGCGTGGCGGCCCAGACCCTGGCCGAGGCCCTCGCCGGCATGGCCTTCGTTCAGCTCGTCCGACCCGGGGCTCCGGTGGTGATGGGCTCGTTCGCCAGCTCGATGTCGATGCAGACCGGTGCCCCGACGTTCGGCACCCCCGAGCCGGCCCTCGTGCTCTACACGGTCGCCGCCCTGGCCCGGCGGCTCGGCGTGCCGTTCCGGTCCGGCGGGGCGCTCACCGCCTCGAAGCTCCCCGACGCCCAGGCGGCCTACGAGAGCGCCTCGACGCTCATCCCCACCGTGATGGGAGGCGTCAACTTCGTGCTCCACGCCGCCGGGTGGATGGAGGGCGGCCTCTCGATCGGTTACGAGAAGTTCGTCATGGACATCGACCAGCTCGGGATGATGGAGGTGTTCGCCCAGGGGGTCGACCTCTCGGAGAACGGCCAGGCGCTCCAGGCGATCATCGACAACGGCCCCGGCCAGCACTTCCTCGGCA
>JAOTYQ010000730.1 GCA_029861725.1 Acidimicrobiia bacterium
ACCGTGTCGTCGTTCTTTGGTCGCACTCGGTATGAAAACCGAGCCAACCCGACGACCGGTGGATGCTCACCCCAAACACACGTTCGACTCCCTATCCGCGCGGCCCCTAAGTGGACCCTTTCTTTCATCCGCCTGAGGACCGCATTGGAGTTTACATCAGTTCATGGCCTCCGGGCTCGGGTGCGTCTGATCGTCCGATGTAGTACGCCACGACCGTCCCTTGCCGTGGTTACATCCCAGTTTCAGACCGACGGACCGGCACGATCAATTGGCCAGCATCATCTGCACCGAGGTACGGTCCTCCCGCTTGTCCGCGAGCCTCGCCACGAGTTCGGTGTGGGTGAAGATCCAGACTCGACTTTGAGGGGTTGTTGGTGTAAGTCCTGGTAGGAGGGCCGCGGTTGAGCGTTTTTGTACTACGCGGCCCTGTTCGGGGGTCTTGCTAGGTGATGGTGGCGGTGGCGGGCCAGGTGGTGGTGTCGACGCCGATGGCGTCGACGATGTGGCGTTGGTGGCCGCTGGTGCGGGTGGTGAGAGCGATGGTCCGGTCGCCGGCGGTGAGGGTGACGCGTCGGATGCGTTGGAGCTCTCGCAGGGCCCGGGCTGCGGTGAGGTGTTGGCCGGCGATGTTGGGGTCTTCGATGCCGGCTTGGGCGAGGTCTCGGCTGATGATCTCGCCGCTGGCGGTATCGCTGACGGTCGCGGCCTCGCCGCCGCACTCGCTCTCGGAGCGCAGGGCGTGAACATGGGCACCCGTTTCCTGGCCAGCACCGAAATGCAGATCAGCCAAGGGTGGAAGCGACGGATCATCGACGCCCAATCCCAAGACGCCGTAAAGGTCGTCAACAGCGACCTCGTGATGCCGCCCTACAGCCGACCCGGCCCGCCTACCGAACCCCGATCGCTGGTCACCGAGCTCACCAACACCCTCGCCAATGAACCCGACTCGATCGATCCGACCATCCTCGGTCCCACCCTCATCGACGCCGTACTACACGGACGGGGTGATGAGTACCTACCCTTCGCCGGCCAATCCACCGGCCTTATCAACGACATCAGACCAGCCGCCGACATCATCGCCATCACCATCACCGAGGCCGAGCGCACCCTCGATCGAAGCCACGGCTGGCTACAGCCAGACCAGACGACAAGCGAAGCCCAGCAGACCCGCGGCACCCACCCGATAACCCCTGCTCATGCGCCAGCGTTCCGTACAACTCACCGGCACTACTCGCTCGCTGAGGTACGACAGTCGATCGGCGACACAGGGACTACGAGCGGTCGACGCCACGCTGAGTGGCTCCGGCCGAGATTTCCGATCAGCCAGGCCACTCGGGTTCGCCGGTTGATCAGCGCGGCCGCTCGTCATTCTGGAGCGGTGATACCGAGCGGCTCGCACCCGGTACCAGGCCGCAAACTCGGGCGCTGCTACGTGCCGATCTCGGATGGCTGGGCGAGCCATGGTTTCGTGATGATATGAGTGCGTTGTCGTCCACTACCGTTGTGACTGTGAGCTCGACAAGTCCGTCTCCATTGACAGTCCCCTAACGAGAGCAGCGTCTAGATCTCGGGTGCGGTGAGTGGCGTCGGCGGTCGGCGCTGACGCCAGAATGCTCAGGCTGCGAAGGCGGGAAGTACCGATTCTGCGAACAGCCTCGCTGGCTCGCGCGTATCACGGCCAAAGAACTCGATCATCAAATGAGAACACCCCAAATCGCGATGCTGTTCGATCAGCTGGATTACTCGCCCGGGGTCGCCCCATATCCCGCTGTTGCGGATCTCCATTCCCAGGTGCTCACCGAAGACTTTGACCGCCTTCTCGACATCGGCCTCCGCTCTTTCCATTGTCTCGGCGATGACGACCGTGCACTGCTGGGAGACCTGGATCGTCGCCGGATCGCGGTCAAGATCATCGCATCTGCGGTGCAACGCCGCGATCTTTTCCCCGAGCCGACTCTGGGTCACTGCGGTGTTGTTCCAGATATCGCCATGCTTGACCGCCACACCCATCAGATGTGTCTCTCCGGATCCGCCGATCAGTACCGGAGGCTTACGAATCGGCTTCGGTTCGCAATAGACCCCGTCGGCCTTCGCCCAGCGACCGTGGAAGGTCACCTGTTCTTCGGTCCACATCCGGATCATGAGCTCGGCCATCTCATCGAGAGCCGCAAGACGATCGAGGGTTCCGGGGAACTCGACCCCATAACCCGTGAACTCGTCCTCGAACCAGCCACCGCCAAGTCCGACGATCACCCGTCCGTTCGAGATGTTGTCGATCGTGGCGATCTGCTTGGCGAGAACTGCCGGATTGCGGAACAACGGCGGGGTCACCAGCGTCCCGAGCTGTGCTCGTTCCGTGATCGCCGCGACTGCGGCAAGCTGGCTCCACGCTTCCAGGATCGGCACGTCCGCTCGCGGTACCCCATACAAATGGTCACACACCCACAAGTGGTCGTACCCCAGTTGGTCGAACTCGATCGCCGCATCCCTCGCCTCGGCCCACGTCCGCTTGATCTGGGGCAGCGTCACTCCGAATTGCATCGAACCAGACATGAGCAGACTGTAATCACGTGGCTTCTTCGAAGCCCACAAGGGGGTCTGACGAGGATCCGTGCAGGATCCTGAACGCGCGGCGTGATCTGGGGTGATCAGCGTTGGGGCTGTCCGGGATTATTGCTCGGCTGAACTAGGCCAGAACGCCGGTCAGGGAGGCGGCCAGCGTGACGAGTCCACCAAGGGCAACGCCAGCGAGCGCCAAGATCTCTGCGTCCATCCCGTCAGTCTGTGCCGCGTCGGCCATGGCCGCACGATTCCACGCAATCAGGCATACCTGTAGAGCTCCTCGCGTGCGTGTAAATCCCACCTGGACACCAGCGCGGACCGCGGCATCGACACATCGCCAGCTCCTGTCGAGGTGAGCCGCCGAGAGTCTTCCCGAACAGGCTGACGTTCATGCCTTCGGGACGCATTATGCGAGACCCC
>JAOTYQ010000732.1 GCA_029861725.1 Acidimicrobiia bacterium
CGATCGGAGGCGGGACGGGTACCGGCCCAGTGAGTGGTCTCGTTTCCGCTCGCCTCACCCGGGCCCTGCCGGTTGCCGAGTACGGACCGTACCGGGGCGGGTGGCGACCGCTGGACCTCGTGTCGATATCGAGTGGGTACCCGGTAGTGGCGCGCGACGTGGTTGTGGGGCGGCTAACGGGGAGTGTCGCCGGTGAGGCTGATCCGGTGGAGGCCGCGGGGCTGTTCTCCGTAGTCGTGGACCGCGTAGTGCATGGTGCAGCGGTTATCCCACATGACGACGTCGCCTTTGATCCAGCGGTGGCGGTAAACGCGGTCGGGTCGGGGTTCTTGATCGACGTCGCAGTGGCGAGCAGTTGGGCCGAGCTCGACGTCGCTCTGACCATCATCGAGCGGGGTCCGGCGCGTATTCAGCATCCAGCACGCCATGCGGAAGAAGGCCACAGTGGGCCGCAGTCGGGTCCTCGGGGGTCCTCGCCAGCGCATCTTCGTCGACGCCGACTTCTCCGGCGATACGTACGTGCTGAACTAGCGGGTAGCGACCCCGTGCCAGCAGCACGGTTCGCAGCACCACCTCACGCAATTCTGGAGAAAGGGATGTGCCTCGAGTGACGTGGCCACCCCGGGACAGCCAGGCCGACATCAGCTCCGGGTAGGTAGCCAGCGTGCGATACACGTTGACCTCGGCTCGTATCGGTCCACCCGACCAAGCGGTGAAGTACGCCCGCGACCAGATCCGAACGGCACACCTCCAGGCCCAAGAAGACCGACCGACCAACCACGCAGCCGAATGACCGGCCAGTCGGCGCCAATCGATGATGTCAATGATCGACGAGCTGCAAGCACCCGAGGACGGCACCTATCGATCGCAGAATAATGTTCTCTGCGCTGGCTAGCGATTATGAGCGCATTATCGGACGCTGTCAGTACTCTACATCGCCGGTTGAGTTGCTCGTTGGCCCGGTATTCCCGGGCGGTGTTATCGAGCGACGTCGTTCTTGTGGTTAGCGGAGGCCTTCGCTGTGGGTGCCGCCGGGTTGGGTGTGGTGGCTGCCTTGGCTGGTGTAGGTGGCGGGGAGGTGCATGAATTTGGAATAGGTCCGGATCGTCCAGGCGACGGGTCCGCGGAAGTAGTAGGCCTCGGGTGCGGCGATCTGGTCGATGTCCTTCTTGTACTTGTCTGCGGTGCCTTTGGTGAGGTGGAACTTGAGTTCGTCGCTGTCGGCGAAGGTCTCGTGGATGATGAGAGCGTCTTCGCCTAGAACTTGGTAGGCCTCGAACCGGGTGAGGCCCTTCTCCATGGTGTGGGCGTCGGTGCCGACGCGCTGCCACCAGTAGCGGAGCTCGTCGAGGTGGTCGCCCGGGGCACAGGTCCATTTGGCGGTTACCTGAACCGCGGTAGCAGGGTCGGGTTGCCGGTAGTCGTCCTTGACATAGCCGTAGATCCATTGGCCGAAGGCGACCGGGACCCCCTTGGCTTCGATCGCGTCTCGGGCAGTGGCCGGGATGTCGAGACCGCGGACCATGTGGAGCTGGGGTTTGGCGACCCTGGTCAGGGCAGTGAGGTGTTCAGTAGCGGTGGTGGAGAAGTAGTCGACCAGGGCGTCGGCGTCAGTGAAGATGTGGTGGACCACCATGGCGTCTTCGCCGACGGCGTGGTTGATCTCGGTCGACAAGACACCGGGGTGGGTCCGGGCGCCGGCATGGATGTCTTCCCACTCGGCCAGCATCTCTCGGGACTCGGCGGTGGTTCGGAAGCGGCCGCTCGGGTTGGTCGGGACCCATTTGCCGGTGACGCTGATCTCGGTCCCTATCCGAGACGGCTCGGCGAGAAAGGGGGGCAATGGTTCGGTCATGTCGGTCATGGTCGTACTCTTTCTGCTGGTTCGTCTGGTCTCTGGTCTCTGGTCAGTCAGCGGTCGAAGCCGGCGGCGTGGGTGGCGAACTGGCCGCCGAGTTGCATCTGCTCGGTCGCTTGCTTCATCTCGGCCGGCACGTCACCGAGGAAGAAGAACGGGCCTGGGGTGGCGATGGCCAACAGGTCGGGGAAGTGGGCGGCAGCGGTGGTGCTCAGGTGGAACCCCATCGCTGCGGCGTCGGTGAACTCGTCGCGAACGTAGAGCGCATTGTCGTCGTTGGAGACATAGACGTGCACGGTCTCGGCGCCGGGCTCGTTCTGTTCCATGGCGTCGGTCACGGCCTTGTAGATGCTGGTGAGCTCGTCGAGCTTTCCGGGGTTGGCGGTCCAGCGGTAGACGACGGTGATGTGATTGCTGTCCATGATCGTTTCCCTGCAGTTGGGGCCACCCACTGGGGTAACCGTTCGATTACTTGTGTCGAAGGTAATCAATCAGTTACCCTGGTGTCAAGCAGGTTCTTGGGAGTGAGCAATGAGCGGAACAAAGCAGTACGACCGGACAGCGCTTCTGGATCTGGCCATGGACCTGTTCCACCGACAGGGCTACCACGGAACGAGCACCGCAGAGCTGGTCGCTGAGCTCGGCGTCAACCGCAAGAGCATGTACGCCGAGTTCGGATCCAAGCAGGGCTTGTTCGACGCCGCTCTCGACCACTACAACGCCACGAGCCTGTCCGCCGTGCTCGCCTCGACCGAAGCCGCCAACGCCGGAACCGACGCCATCCGCTCAACCTTCGCCGGATTCGCGTCGGCCAGCGAGGACTGGGCACAAGGACGCGGCTGCCTGCTCTGCAACACCGCAGTCGAGCGGGCGGTCCTCGACCCCGCCAGCGGCGACCGCGTCGACGCCTACTTCGATCGCCTCACCACCGCCTTCCGCTCCGCCCTCGAGACTGGACAGGAGGCCGGAGAGATCAGTGCCAGCGCCGATCTTGACGACCTCGCGGCCTTCTTCACCATGGCCCTCGTCGGAATCGCAACCCTCGCCAAGGGTCGAGCCAAACCCGACCAGATCCACGCCGCGTGCCGAGTCGCCGTTGCCACCCTCGACACCCATCGATCC
>JAOTYQ010000731.1 GCA_029861725.1 Acidimicrobiia bacterium
TCCTGCTTCACCATGGACTTCTCGTACATCTACGGCGGCAGCGTCCGGCCGTCGGTCAGCTCGCGCTACCGGCAGTGGATGACCCACAAGCTTGCGACCTGGCACGACCAGTTCGACTCGTCCGGCTGCGTCGGCTGCGGTCGGTGCATCACCTGGTGCCCGGTCGGCATCGACCTGACCGTCGAGATAGCGGCACTCGCCCGGTCTCAACAAGAGGAGTCGGAGACATCGCCATGACCGTCACGGCCCACGATTTAGCCGAGTACCGCATCCTCGCCGGCGTGTCCGATGAGCACCTACAGCTCATCGCCGACTCCAGCTCCGAGGTTCGCTTCGGGACCGACGAGCGAATTCTCAGCACCGACGAACCCGCCGATCACTTCTACCTGATCCGTTCGGGTCGGGTTGCGATCGAGATCGACGCTCCGGGCCGCACGACGATCGTGATCGAGACGATCTCCGCCCTCGACGTCGTCGGCGTCTCGTGGCTGCTGCCACCGCACCGATGGACCTTCGATGCCACGGCGCTCGAGGCGGTGACCGCGATCGAGGTCGACGCAGTAGCCCTCCGGGCGGCATGCGAGATCGACCCTGCGCTCGGGTACGCGCTCTACACTCGGTTCGCCGTGCTCCTCCACGAGCGCTTGGTGGCGACCAGGATCAGAGCGCTCGACCTGTATGGGGCAACGACGTCGTGACCGGCGCGCCGCTCACCGAGCTCGGGGCGGGCCCGATGACCCCGACGATGTATCGGGTCAGCGCCAGGGCCGACGAGAGCCCCCAAACGGTCACCCTCGACCTGAGCCCGATGGCGGACCCGATCGGCGTGCCGGCACCGGGGCAGTTCACCATGCTGTGGTCGTTCGGCATCGGCGAGGCGCCGATCTCGGTTGCCGCGGCGGCTGTCGACGGCTCGCTCCGCCAGACGATCCGCGGTGTCGGTCCGGTCACATCCGCCCTCTGCGCGGCGGTTGCCGGCGATCTGGTTGGCGTCCGGGGACCCTACGGCGTTGGTTGGGATCTCGACCTCGCCCAAGGGCGCGATGTCCTCATCGTCGGGGGTGGTCTCGGGGTCGCTCCGGTCCGGTCGGCCATCGAGCACATCTTGGAGAACCGCGGTCGATTCGGTCGCCTGGCGGTCGTCATCGGAGCCCGCACGCCCGACGCGCTCCTCTACCCCCGTGAGCTCGCTCGATGGCAGGAGCGATCCGACGTTGATCTGGAGGTCACGGTCGACACGGCAACGGTCGGCTGGCGGGGCAACGTCGGGTTGGTGACCCAGCTGCTCGACCGGGCGACGGTCGACCTCGGCACCGCCGTCGCATTCGTTTGCGGGCCCGAAGTGATGATGCGCTTCGTTGCCCGTGGACTCCTCGAACGAGGCGCGCCGCCGGAGAACATCTTCGTCTCGCTCGAACGGAACATGCACTGCGCCATCGGTCACTGCGGGCATTGCCAGCTCGGCCCCCTGTTCGTCTGCAAGGACGGGCCCGTCCACCCGTGGCATCGGGTCGCTCCTCTCCTGAGCGTTCGCGAGCTATGACCGGTACGGGTCGCTCCAAGCCCTCGCTGGCCGTGTGGAAGTTCGCCAGCTGCGACGGCTGTCAGTTGACGCTGTTGAACTGCGAGGACGAGCTCCTCGCCGTCGCCGATCGCCTCGACATCGACTACTTCCTCGAGTTGTCCAGCGCCACCGTGGCCGGGCCCTACGACCTCTCCCTGGTCGAGGGCTCGATCACCACAGCCCACGACATCGAGCGGATCGCCGAGATCCGCCGCCAATCCGCCCACCTCGTAACGATCGGGGCCTGTGCTACCGCCGGCGGCATCCAAGCTCTCCGCAACTTCGGCAACGTCGACGAGCTGCTCCGCATCGTCTACGCCACCCCGAGCTACATCTCGACACTCGACACCTCCACACCGATCTCCAGCCATGTCGAGGTCGACTACGAGCTGCGAGGCTGCCCGATCGATCGAGGTCAACTGCTCGAGGTGATCAGCAGCTATCTGAACGGTCGCAGGCCCAACATCGCGGCGCACAGCGTCTGCATCGAATGCAAGCAACGGGGCAACCCGTGTGTTCTCGTGGCCCATCGCACTCCCTGTCTCGGACCGATCACTCACGCCGGTTGCGGCGCTCTGTGCCCCAGCTACAACCGAGGCTGCTACGGCTGCTTCGGTCCCTCTGAGACCGCCGACGTGGGCGCAATGGTCACCGCGCTGCGGGCCGTCGACCTGCCAGACAGCGACATCGAGCGACTGCTCCACACGTTCAATGCATGGGCCGAGCCGTTCCGGGGCCCGGTCCCGGTCGCCGCGCCGACCCGGAGGACACCGTGACGCATCGAGCAGCCGGCGGACGGGCCCTCGACACCGGAGCCCTGGCTCGGGTCGAGGGCGAAGGGGCGATGCGGATCACCGTCCGCGACGGAGAGCTGACCGACGTGCAGCTCAACATCTACGAGCCCCCACGGTTCTTCGAGGGCTTCTTGCGCGGTCGAAGCTACCAGGAGCCACCCGATATCACCGCCCGGATCTGCGGGATCTGCCCGGTCGCTTACCAGATGAGTGCCTGTGCCGCAATCGAGGATGCGCTCGGCGTGGTCGTCGGCGGACAACTCCGGGAGCTGCGCCGCCTCCTGTACTGCGGCGAGTGGATCGAGAGCCACACCTTGCACATCCACTTCCTGCACGCACCCGACTTCCTCGGCTGCGACGACGCGATCGAGCTCGCAGCCTCCCACCGTCGCGAAGTCGAGCGCGCGCTCGAGATCAAGAAGATCGGCAACGAGATCCTCGACCTCATCGGCGGGCGGGCCGTCCACCCGGTCAATGTCAAGATCGGTGGCTTCTACCGGGTCCCGACCCGGCGAGAGCTCGCACCGCTGCGCGACCGGCTCGAGCAGGGGCGGCAACTGGCAGCCGAGGTCGTCGAGTGGGTGGCCAGCCTCGACGCACCCGACCAGGTGATGGACTACGA
>JAOTYQ010000733.1 GCA_029861725.1 Acidimicrobiia bacterium
GCCCGAGACGTGAGGGGCGATCTGGTCGGTAGCGACCAGGTGACCGACATGAAGGCCCCGGTCATGGGAGCCGAGGACTGGAGCTACGTGCTGCAGAAGGTCCCGGGGTGCATGGTCTTCCTCGGGGTGTGCCCGCCGGAGGTCGAGCCGAGCCAGGCCGCCGCCTGCCACTCGAACCGGATGAAGCTCGACGAGGATGCGATGGCAGTCGGGATCGCCACTCACGCCGCTGTCGCCTTGTCCTATCTCGGCTGAGCTCGGAACGCGCCCAGCGCCGGGTCGCGTCCGTTCAGGCGTAGTCGAGCGGGAGGGCGGTTGTGTGCTTGATCTCCTCCATGATGAACGTCGTCCGCACGTCGTAGAGGTCGACCTCCTCGATCAGCCGCTTGTAGAACTCGTCGTACGCCGCGATGTCGGGCACGCGAACCTTCAGGAGATAGTCGATCTCGCCGCTGGTGCGGTAGGCCTCGACCACCTCGGGCAGGCGCTCGATACCAGCGATGAAGTCGCCCAGCCATTCACGATTGTGCTCGTTGGTCCTGATGAGCACGAGGGCCGAGACGGCCAGATTGACCCGAGCTGGATCGACCAGCGCGACCCGGCTCCGGAGGACCCCCGAGTCCTCCAGGTTCTTGATCCGACGCCAGCAGGGGGTGGCGCTCAGCCCGACGCGCTCGCCGATCTCGCGAACCGACAGCGACGCGTCGGCCTGGAGCAATTGAACAATTTCTCGATCAACTTCGTCCACAATAGATCATCGTTGCTGTGAGAAGCACCTTTGTAGAACGATCTTATCTTCGTCGCCGAGTTCGGCGCGAAGTTTGCCAGGAACATCTTCAGCGCTTTGCCTAGGCTGAAGGTATGGCATGGCGTCGACGGTTCACCGAACACCCGGCCTCGGTCGACGAGACCTATGGCGAGCACCTGCGGGTCGCGCTGCACTTCTCGGGCCAGCTGGCCGTGGCCAGCGCGGCGGCGGCCGTGCATGCGTTGGCCCCCTGGCTCTGTACGAGATCGGCCAGCACGAAGGTGGCGCAGCTCAACGTCGAGATGACCTCGGGTGCCCGAGCGCCGAAGCCGGCGGCGGGCAACGTGACAGGATCGCCACCACCCTTGGCCGAGGCCTCCTGAGCTCGATTCGAGCCGGCCTGCAGTAGCGGGCCCACCGCTCGCAGGGCGAGGCGCTAGCCGAGCAGGCGCGCCTTGGCGGCCTTGCTGCGCTCGAGGAGGTGGGCCGGAATGCGACTGGCGACGCCGTTGCCGCTGCCGCTGTCATCGTCGCTTTCGGCTGCGGTATCGAGCGCAGCCTGCTCGGTGGCGATGGCGGCCTGGCTCTTGGCCTCTTCCCGTGCCAACCACTCCTCGAGCTGGTCCGGGCGCACGAGGTCCTCGTGGGAGACCTGGCCTCGGATGAGGTCGCCGTCGAACTTGACCCAGTACCGGCGCCAGTTGCCGAGACCGTTCGTGAGCTGCACCCGACCCTCTGTCCCCTCCTCGATGTCGTCGACGTTGCGGGTCGTCAACACCTTCTCGCCCCGACGGAACGGGGTGTCGAGCTCGGGCGCCTTCTTCGCCATCGGATGGGTCCTTGTCTCGTTGCCGTCGTCGGTCCGGCCGCCACTGTAGTGGCCCGTTGCCGCCGCGCCGAGCGGTGACGAGGTCGGCCTCGCGCACGTCGGGAACTCGATCGGCCTTCGAACCGTCGTTGTCCCACAACCTCGTCGCCCAGCCGGGTCGGGACGCGCCATACTCGAACTCATGCGAGTGGGCATCGCCCATCACTTCGGCTGGGCCGTAGCTGTCACGGCGGGGGCCGACTACCAGGTGGTGGATCGCCGGAGAATCGACCTGATCGAACCCGGCGTGCCGACTGCACCGGTTCACCACGAAGGCAAAGCGCTGGACGACGCCGCCCTAGCAGCCTTGGTCGCTGAGGTGCGAGCATCGGCCGTCCGAGCAACCACAGTCTCGCTGGAGGAACTCGCAACCGCAGCGTCCGAACCAATCGTTTCGATGTCACTGCGAGGTTGGCCGCTCGACTTCCCCGACGACATCGCCGTCCAACGCCGCGTACCCTATGAGTCTCGTGCCGATTCTGTCATGTACCGCGAAGTGCTGGCCGAGTGTGCTCGCGTGCGCGGGTGGGACATCCATCTCTTCGACGCCAAGCACGTAGAGAGCCAGGCGGCGAGCATCCTCGGTGTGCGGGCCGACGACATACTCGACGGCCCGCGGGCAACGCTGGGACCGCCTTGGGCAAAGGACCACCGCATGGCACTGGCGGCGACGATCGTGGCTGCCTGACACCCGCGTGCGAACTCGGCCGGGCCCGGGTGGCGGCTTCGGTCGAGCTTGTCACCGTCCGCTCTGGCGATCACGCTTCCCACGAGGCAACTCGATCTCCTCGGCCCGTTGCGGGCGGACTGGGCATGACGTCCGACCAAGGCCGCTCTCGCTGGCGTTGTCCTCGTGGTCGGCTCAGCGGTCGCCTGCGGCTCGTCGACCGATGACACCGAGTCCGACACTCCAGTCGGCACGACGGATGAGGGCGTTTGGTACGACCGAGCGCTGTGGCCGCACGACGGTGATCGAATCGAGACAGCGAACTTCGTCGTCTTCAGCGACGATCAGCTCGAGGATCTGACCTCGACCTACGGGAGCACGAGCCCGATGGCCTTCGGCATGGCCTCTCGCCGGCCGTGCTTCTCTTCGTGTTCCTGGTCGGCGGACTCCATTCACATAGACCCGCCCCGACGGGTGGACGGCGATCTCGTTCCAGGGCCTGTCTGATACAGCGGACCTACGTCTCATGCGATGCAGATCGGACCGTCGACGCGAGCATCGACGGTCCGATCAGAGCGATCGGGTGCAACGCTGATCACCTCGCCGTCCAGCCAGTCGCAGTACCAGACCCGACCAGCGTGCCAGCGAGGCGACTCACCGAAGGCAACGTCGCGAACGATCGGCTCGATTCTCGCG
>JAOTYQ010000734.1 GCA_029861725.1 Acidimicrobiia bacterium
ACCTGAGCGGCTCCACCGACGGTTGCCCGAAGAGCGCATCGTGGGCGGCCGGCATCACCGGTCTCGACGAGAACGAGATCTCCGCACTCGCCGGGCTCATGGCGTCGGGCCGGACGCTGGTCAACCTCAGCCTCTCGGTGCAGCGCGCCGACCATGGCGAGCAGCCCTACTGGATGGGCCTTGCCCTCGCCGCCACCCTCGGCCAGATCGGCCTCCCCGGCGGCGGGTTCGGCTTCCCGTTCGGGGCCAACGGCAACGTCGGGGCTGGTCAGGTCCGCAAACGCGTCCCGGGCTTGCCCGTGCCGCCCCGCCCGCCGGACCCACCGGTGATCTCCACCTCGAGGGTCACCGAGATGCTGGAGCGCCCCGGTGAGGGCTACCACTTCGACGGTGAGTACGGCCTCTTCCCCGACATCAAGCTGATCTACTGGGCCGGCGGCAACGTGTTCCACCACCATCAAGACCTCAATCGCCTGGCCGAGGCGTGGAAACGACCAGACACGATCGTCGTCCACGAGCCGTTCTGGACGCCGACCGCCAAGCGGGCCGACGTGGTGCTGCCCGTCACGACCCCGCTGGAGCGCGACGACCTCGGCGGGGCCGAGACCCTGCTGATCGCCATGACCAAGGCCGTCGACCCGCCGGCGGAGGCCCGCGACGACTACGCCGTCTACGCCGATCTCGCCGATCGCCTCGGCTTCCGGGAACGGTTCACCGAAGGCAGGTCCGCGACGCAGTGGGTGCGTCATCTGTACGAGACGTTCGCCGAAGCCAACGACTACGCACCGAGCTACGACGACTTCCGCGCCACGGGCCACGTCGAGCACGACATGGCGGTCATGGGCGAGACGGATCAGGTCTTCCTCGCCGATTTCCGCGCCGATCCCGACGCGGCCCCGCTCGGCACGCCGTCGGGCAGGCTGGAGCTCTTCTCGGAGACGATCGCCGGCTACGGCTACGACGACTGCGAGGGCCACCCGCGGTGGTACGAACCGTTCGAGCGGCTCGGCACCCCAGCGGCCGAGCGGTGGCCGCTGCACCTGATCTCGAATCAGCCACGCGCCCGGTTGCACAGCCAGTACGATCATGGCCCGCTGAGTCAGGCGGCGAAGGTGGCCGGCCGGGAACCGGTTCGGATCAATCCCGGCGACGCTGCGGCGCGGTCGATCGTTGCCGGTGACGTGGTCAGGGTATTCAACGACCGTGGGGCATGTCTTGCCGGGGCGGTCGTGACCGAGGCCGTCGCCTCGGGCGTCGTCGAGCTCGCCACCGGCGCCTGGTACGACCCCGACGACGACGGTACCTGCAAGCACGGCAACCCCAACGTTCTCACCGCCGACAAGGGCACGAGCAAGCTGGCCCAGGGACCGAGCGCCCAGACATGCCTGGTCGACATCGAGCGCTACCCGGGTGAGCCACCGCCGGTGACCGCCTTCGACCCACCCCCGTTCGTCGACGAGCCCTCGAACCGCCGCTGAGGTCGCGGTCGCGGGCCGTAGCGGTGCTCAGCTCGCGATCAGCCGTTCGACCTCGCTACGCAGCCGGTCTTCGTCGACCACGCCGTACGTGGTCAGCACGAACGAGCCGTCCTCCTCGACGAACAGGAACGTTGATCGTCCTCCGGTCCCGAACCGCTCCCACAGCGTCCCCGACTCGTCGTCGAGGTGGGCGAATCCGGCGGTTCCGGTCTCGTCGATGAAGGCCGCGAAGTCCCCGCCGGGGGCGAGACCGGCGATGCCGACGAACGTCACTCGGTCGCCGTATTCAGCTTCGACCGCTGCGACCGCAGGGCCTTCGGCGCGACACGACGTTCACCACGGTGCCCAGAACCACAGTACGAGATCGGAACCCGCCAGCTGGCTCAGGTCGTAGGGCTCGCCGACCACGGTCATCGCCTCACCGTCGAAGGCTTCGGCGGCGAGGCGGTCGCCGGCGGGCGCTTCGACGTCGGTTTCGGGCCCCTCCGCGGCCTGGTCGACGTCCTCGCCACAGGCCCCGGCCAGGAACAGCACACCGATCAGCGGCGCCACGATCGACCGTTTCCAACGCCGGGCTGTTGTGTGGGGGGCGGTGATCATCGGTGCCAAGTGTGCACAGCGGCCACCCGTCTTCCAACGGAACGTGCGTGAGGACGACGTCACGCCTCCGGCGGGTCGACCCGCACGATCTCCCCGCCGTCGACCACCATCGTCTGGCCGGTCATCCAGTGGGCATCGGCGGCCAGGTAGAGAGCTGCCCTCCCGATGTCCTCTGGCTCGCCGAGGCGTTTCAGGGGATAGGAGTCGGCCACTTCGCGGCCTCGTTCGCCTTCCCACAGCACCCGGGCGAAATCGGTCTTGATCAGCCCAGGAGCGATGCAGTTGACCCGCACGGCGGGCCCCATCTCCGCGCCGAGCTGCCGGGTCAGATGGATCAGCGCCGACTTGAACATGCAGTACACCCCGAGGTCTCGGCTGGTCGTCAGCCCGCCGACGGACGCGATGTTGATGATCGAACCCCCGTGCTCCTGCATCCACCGCTTCCAGGCGATCTGGGTCCAGAGCAGCGGACCCCGGAGGTTGACCTCGTAGGTCTTGTCGAGGCGCGGGGCATCCACGTCGATCGTGCGGCCGTTCCACGGATTTGTCGCCGCGTTGTTGACGAGCACATCGAGCGAACCGAAGTGGTCGATCGTCTCCTCCATGACCGTCACCCCCTGCTCGGGATCGCCGACGTGACTGACCCGCCAGTCGACCTGTCCCGGCAGGCCCTCGAGCCTCTCGGCCGCCGCTTCACACTTCTCGGCCTTGCGAGAGGTGATCATCACGTTCGCCCCCTCTTCCAGGAACACCTTGGCGATCCCGTAGCCGATCCCCGCTGAGCCTCCGGTGACGAGGGCGGTCGTTCCGTCGAGTCTTGCTGTCATGGCGTGCATCGTAGGGGTGGCGGCGATCCGCCGGCCAAGACCGGGGACCCGCTGGCGCATCACCAGC
>JAOTYQ010000147.1 GCA_029861725.1 Acidimicrobiia bacterium
GGGGGCACCGACGCCGGCGCCGGTTCGACCCAGCCTGCACCCACCGAGCCGGTCGCTGGGGTCCCAGCGTTCAGTGCCGCCATCGACGCTGCTGGCGACCCGGCACCGCTGGCGCTGTCGAGCGGTGCGGCCGCCGAACCGGCTGGCCTCGACCTCCGGTCCGGACCGGCGTCGGTCACGACCGGGGGTCCCCTCGCCGCCACGACGGAGGCCGAGGAGGTCTGGGGTCAGGTCCAGCGAGCACTGAACCGCATTCGTCCGGTCGTCGATGGCCAGGAGCTGCGGATCCGGCTCCATCCGGCCGAGCTGGGCGAGCTGCTCGTCCAGGTCCGGACCCAGGGCGATCAGCTGACGGTCCGGCTGGTGACCTCCACCTCGGCGGCCCAGCAGGTGCTGCTCGGCGACCAGCAACGCCTCAGCGAGGAGCTAGCGGCCGCCGGGTTCGACGACGGCATGGTCGACATCAGCCATCGCGGCCCCTCCCAGGACGGGCCCGGCCCCGACGGCGGCCAGCGCGACCGCGACCAGGACGGGTCTGGGCCAGCACCCGCGTCGTCGAATCCGGGTCTCGCCGGCCGACCACCGACGAGAACCGGCGCCGCCCCTTCGGGTGGCGGCGGTCGCCGCCGAGCCGGCCTCGTCGACCTCACGCTCTGACCGCCCAAGCCCGAGATCCCGACCCATGATCCGTACGCCATCGACCAGGACAACGAGGCACCGATGATCGAAACGACAGCGCCCCCAGCACTGGCGGCGACGACCCCGGCCGCGATACCGGCCGCGGGAGCCCAGACGGAGACCTCGCCGTCGACGACTGCTGCGGCTGCTCCCAGCGTCGGCCCCCAGACGAGGATCTCCGATCTCGAGCTGCGAGAGGAGCTGGCCGACCCCAACGGCAACGACCTGGACAAGGACGCGTTCCTCAAGCTCCTCGTCGCGCAGCTCCGCTATCAGGATCCGCTCGATCCGAGTGATCCGGCCGAGTTCATGGCGACCACGGCCCAATTCACCACGATCGAGAAGCTCAACGAGCTGACCGAGCAGGGCGCCAGCAACGCGATTGTCACCGGGCTGGCGATGGCAAGCTCTCTCGTCGGCCGCTCGATCGACTATGTCGACGTCGACGACGGGGTCAACACCGCCGTCGTCACCAGCGCCACCGTCGTCGGAGGCGAGGTGCACCTGATGACCGGCGCCGGCGCGGTGTCGATGGAGAAGGTCACCGCGATCGGGGCAACGGCGACCCCCGGTACGGCTGCGGTGCCGCCGGCCGATCGAACCGCCACACCGTCCCCACCGGGGACAACCGAAGCACTCGCGGCCTCACCGGTCGCCGACCAACCAGAAGGGCAACTCTCATGATCCGCTCGATGTACGCAGCAGTGTCGGGCCTCCGCGCCCACCAGACCATGATGGACGTGGTCGGCAACAACATCGCCAACGTCAACACGCACGGGTACAAGAAGTCCGATGCCATCTTCCACGACGTGCTCAGCCAGGTGATCAACGGCGCCGGCGCCCCGACGGAGGCCGTCGGCGGCAGCAACCCGGCCCAGGTCGGCCTCGGGACCACGCTCGGGGCCATCGCCCAGAACTTCGCCAACGGGGCACTGCAGAACACGAACCGAGATCTCGACATGGCGCTGCAGGGAGACGGGTTCTTCAGCCTCGTCGAAGACGGCGTGCAGCTCTACACCCGGGCCGGCTCCTTCTTCCTCGACGCCAACAACAACCTCGTCAGCAGCGGCGGGGCGTTCGTGCAGGGGTGGATGGCCGACGCTACCGGCGAGGTCGTCACCTCGGGTGCCTCCGGTCAGATCACCATCCCCGTCGGGGAGCAGGCGGCGCCGATCACCACGTCGTCGGTCAACCTCGGTGGCAACCTACCAGCGGAGGCGGCGGTCGGTGAGACCCAGGTTTCGAGTCTCAACATCTACGACAGCCAGGGCAAAACGATCACGCTCGAGCTCACGTTCACCAAGACCGCAACCGACACCTGGCAAATGACCGCCACCTATGGAGACCCGCCGACCCCGGTCACCGTCACCGACTCGCAGCTGCAGTTCGGTGCCGATGGTCGGATGGTCGCTCCGGCCGACTTCGATGCCAACATCGCCGCCGGGTCGATCCCCAACGTCGGCGACGTCGCCCTGACGTTCGGTGGCCTCGCGGCCGGCGAGGTCACCCAGGTGGCGGCGGCGGGGAGCATCTCGGCGATTGCGCAGGACGGTGCGGCCACCGGCCAGCTGCTGGGGGTCACCGTCGGCCAGGACGGCACGATCACCGGGGCGTACAGCAACGGCCGGGTCAAGGCGATCGCCCAGGTCGCAGTCGTCGCCTTCTCGAATCCCGAAGGCCTGGAGCGGGTGAGTGGCACGATGTGGCGGGCATCGGTCAACTCCGGCCTCGCCCAGATCGGCACGGCCAGCACCGGCGGCCGGGGCCAGATCGCCCCCGGCACCCTCGAGATGTCGAACGTCGACCTGGCCGAGGAGTTCACCACCCTCATCCGGACCCAACGGGGCTTCCAGGCCAACTCGAGGGTGATCACCACCTCCGACGAGATGCTGCAGGAGGTGGTCAACCTCAAGCGATAGCCCGTCGACGGGGCGACGCACCAGCTCGCCGGGGCTCTAGCGTGTGGTCATGCCGACGGCTGGCTACTCGGGAACCCCGCTCGCCAAGAAGCTCGGCATCAAGCCGCGCTCGACGGTGGCGGTGCTCGACGGCCCCGACGATCTCGACGAGCTGCTCGCCCCGCTGCCCGACGGTGTCACGGTCCGGACCTCGCTGCGGGGCTCGGTCGATCTGGTGGTGGCGTTCTTCGTCGACGCAGCAGCCTGCAAGAAGCGCCTACCGGCCCTCGCCGGCAAGATCTACCCCGACGGCGGGCTGTGGCTGGCGTGGCCGAAGAAGACGTCTGGCGTGGCCACCGACCTCGACGGCAGCACCGTCCGGGAGCTCGGTCTCGCCGCCGGGATCGTCGATATCAAGGTGTGCGCCATCGACGAGACCTGGTCGGGGCTGCGGTTCGTCCACCGGGTCGAGAACCGGACGTGAGCCCGGCCCGCGGCCCGCTGTAGGGTCGGGGCCCATGGAACTCAGAGACAAGGTAGCGGTCATCACCGGAGCCGGGTCCGGGATCGGCCGGGCCCTGGCGAAGGCGTTCGCCGCAGAGGGAGCCAAGGCCGTCGTGTGCACCGACCTCAACGGCGCGAACGCCGCCGAGACGGCGGAGCTGATCGGCGACGTCGCGACCTCGGCCGAGCTCGACGTCGGTGACGAGCGAGCGGTCGAGCGGATCGTCACCGACACCGTCGCCGCTCATGGCTCCCTCGACGTGTTCGTGTCCAACGCCGGCTACGGGCTGCCCGGCGGACTCGAGCTCCCGACCGACGAGTGGGAGCGGATGATGAACGTCCACACCTGGTCGCATCTCTACGCCGCCCGGGCCGCCATCCCGGGGATGATCGAGCGGGGTGGCGGCTACCTCCTCAACACGGCCTCCGCCGCTGGCCTCCTCACCCAGATGGACTCCGGCCCCTACGCGGTCTCCAAGCACGCCGCCGTCGCCTTCGCCGAGTGGGTGGCGATCAATCATGGCGAGGACGGCATCGGTGTGTCGGTGCTGTGCCCCCAGGCGGTGCGCACCAACATCATGGGCCCCCGGGCCAGGGACATGGCAGACGACAGCAGCGCCGGCCAAGCCGCCGGCGACGAGATCCTCGAGCCGGAGGTCGTCGCCCAGGCCTGTGTCGATGCTATGCGGGACGAGCGGTTCCTTGTCCTGCCCCACCCCGAGGTGGCGACCTACTTCGAGCGGAAGGCGAGTGACTACGACCGCTGGCTGCGGGGCATGCGCCGCTTCCGGCGGCGGCTCATGGGCGAATGAGCTTCGCCCCGGGAACCGGGGAGCCGATCCCGGTCGACATCGACCGCTCGGGCGTCGACCGGTGCTTCGGGTGCGGCGCCGCCAACGAGGGCGGGCTCCACCTCAGCTTCCACCGGTTCGAGGACGGCCTGGTCGAGACCCGGCACCATGCCGCCCCTCACCACTGCGGGCTCGACACGGTTGTGCACGGCGGCATCCAGGCCACGATCCTCGACGAGGTCATGGGGGTGGCGGCCCAGCTCGCCCTGCCCGACCAAGCGACCGACCTCGCCTGCATCACCGTCGAGATGCACCTCCGGTACCGCCGCCCGGTGCCCCTGGCCGACGACGTCGTGGCCCGGGCCCGCCTCGACCGCGTCGACGGCAACGATCTCTACGTCACCGGCGCCATCGTCGGGCCCGACGACGAGGTGCTCACCGCCGCCGACTCCCGCTGGCGCCAGCTCGTCCTGGACTGACCCCCGCCGGGTGGGGGCAGCGACCAACGCCAGCCGACAGCCTGGTCCTCGCCGGCACCGATCGGACGTCTATCATCGGTGTCACCACCCAACACCAACGCCGTTCAGCGGCGGAGCATCCCATGACCGAGACGCAGCCGATGAAGCTTTCGGTCCCCGAGCCGGCGGCTCGGCCCGGGGACGAGCCCAACTTCTCCCACATCATCATCACCCCGGCAGGCGAGCTGCCCAAGCCACCGATAGACGTCGCCCCGGGCGACACCCGCTCGTATGCCGGGGCGGTCATCCGCGTCCTCGACGACAACGGACGACCGGTCGGGGAGTGGGCGCCCGATCTCACCGACGAGCTGAAGCGCCGAGCCCTCCGGCACCTGCTCGAGACGCGGGTGTTCGACGAGCAGGCGATGCTGTTGCAGCGTCAGGGCAAAGCCGGTTTCGCCATCCAGTCGAGGGGTGAGGAGGCGGTCTCGGTCGGCGCGGCGCTGGCCGTCGATGCGACCTCCCCCGGCTATGGCCAGGGACTCGACATGCACTTCCCCACCTACCGCCAGTCGGGCTTGTTGATGGCGAACGGCCACTCGTTGCTGGAGATGTTCTGCCAGATCCTGTCGAACACCGGCGACCGGCTCAAGGGTGCGCAGTTGCCGAGCATGCACTCGGTTCCGGAGAAGGGGTTCTTCTCGATCTCGGGCAACCTGGCCACCCAGCTCATCCAGGCGGTCGGGTGGGCCATGGCGTCGGCCATCGAAGGCAAGCGCAACGTCGCCCTGGCCTGGACCGGGGAGGGCGCAACGGCCGAGAACGACTTCCACAGTGCCCTGGTGTTCGCCAAGGTCTACCAACCACCGGTGATCCTCAACATCATCAACAACCAGTGGGCGATCTCGAGCTTCCAGGGAATCGCCGGCGGCGAAGCGGCGACCTTCGCCCAGCGGGGGAGCGGGTATGGGTTGCCGACGCTCCGGGCCGATGGCAACGACCTGCTGGCGGTGTACGCCGTCACCGACTGGGCGGTCCGCCGAGCCCGGGCCGGCTACGGTCCGACGCTCATCGAGTGGGTCACCTACCGCGCTGGCAGCCACTCGTCGTCCGACGATCCGAGCCGGTACCGCTCGGCCGACGCAGCGTCGAGCTGGCCGCTCGGCGACCCGATCGAGCGGTTGTCGGAGCATCTCCGGGTCACCGGAGCCGCCACCGACACCGACATCGAGGCGATCCGGGCCGAGGTCACCGAGCGCCTCGACGCCACGCTGACCGAGGCCGAGAAGCTGGGAACGATGAACAGCGGACCCCGCCTCAGCGCCAGCCACATGTTCGAGCACGTCTATGCCGAGATACCCCGACACCTCCGGGAGCAGCGACAGGAGCTGGGGATCTGATGGTCGACGCCCGCACCCGAACCGACCTCACGGCGGCCGAAGACGTCACCGCACCGGTGCCCGAGACCACGTCGATGACGATGATCGAGGCGATCCGCGACGCGCTGGCGGTGATGATGGCCCGCGACGAGCGGGTCGTGTCGTTCGGCGAGGACGCCGGCTATTTCGGTGGCGTGTTCCGCTGCACCGAGGGCCTGCAGCAGACCTTCGGCACCCACCGCAGCTTCGACACGCCGATCAGTGAGAGCGGCATCGTCGGGATCGCCGTCGGCATGGCCGCCTACGGGTTGCGTCCGGTGGCCGAGATCCAGTTCGCCGATTACATGTATCCCGGCTACGACCAGATCGTGTCGGAGGCCGCCCGGCTGCGCGACCGGTCGGTGGGTGAGTTCACCGCCCCGCTGGTGATACGGATGCCGGTTGGTGGAGGGATCAGAGGCGGACAGACCCACTCCCAGAGCCCGGAGGCGTTGTTCACCCACGTCGCCGGGCTCCAGGTCGTGGTCCCGTCGACCCCCTACGACGCCAAGGGTCTGCTGATCTCCAGCATCGAGAACGAGGACCCGGTGATCTTCCTCGAACCGAAGCGTCTCTACAACGGGCCGTTCGACGGGCATCACGATCGGCCGATCCAGTCGTGGTCGTCGCATCCTGCCGGCGAGGTGCCGCTCGGGCACTACCGGGTACCCCTCGGTGAGGCCACGCTCGTCGCCGCCGGTTCCGACGTCACGATCCTGGCCTATGGCACCCTCGTCCACGTGGCGAAGGCGGCGGCCGAGGAGAAGGGCGTCGAAGCCGATGTGATCGACCTCCGGACGTTGCTCCCTCTCGACGTCGACGCCATCGTCGACTCCGTCCGCAGGACCGGCCGGGTGGTCATCGCCCACGAGGCGACCCGGACGAGCGGGTTCGGGGCCGAGCTGTCGGCCCAGGTCCAGGAACGCTGCTTCGACCACCTCGAGGCGCCGATCACCCGGGTCACCGGTTGGGACACCCCGTACCCGATGGGTCAGGAGTGGGCGTACTTCCCCGGCCCCGACCGGGTGGGCCGGGCCATCGAGTCGGTCCTCGCGTACTAGGTCGGAGGCAGCGATGGGTGTGCAGGTCATCAAGGTCCCCGACGTGGGCGAGGGAGTAGCCGAGGTCGAGCTGGTCTCGTGGTCGGTCACCGTCGGCGACGAGGTCAGTCGCAACCAGATCCTGGCCGAGGTCATGACCGACAAGGCCAACGTCGAGATTCCCGCCCCGATCGATGGGGTCGTCGCAGCCCTCAACGGTGAGATCGGCGGTGTCATGGCGGTCGGCAGCACCTTGATCGAGCTGACGGTCGAGGGCGCCGGCGACGAGCCCGAAGGCGGCGGCGCCGCCATCGTGAAGGAGGCGGCCCAGCCGCGGTCGGCACCGCTGCTCGACGACGGGCACCTCACCTTGTCCGTCGTCGCCAACGGATCGGCCGAGACCGCAACGACCAGCGCCGGCCGGGAACGCAACGACGCCACCACCGACACGGCCGCAGCGCTCGGGCGCTCGATCGCGGTGGGGGAGCGTCCACCGCGGACCGAGGGTGAGAAGCCGCTCGCCACCCCAGCGGTGCGCCACCGCGCCCGCGTCGCTGGCATCGACCTCCGGCGGGTGCCGGGCACCGGCCCGGCGGGGCGCATCACCCACGAGGACCTGGATGCGTTCTGGCACGGCGCCGGGGTGGGCTACGACGGCGGCGGTGCTGCCGGCAGCCCCGTGGCCGGCGGGCGCCGGCGCCAGCCCGACCAGCGGGTCGACGAACAACCGATCATCGGGATCCGCCGGCAGATCGCCAAGCGGACGCTGGCCGCCACCCAGTCGATCCCCCACATCACCTACGTGGAGGAGGTCGACGTCACCGCGCTGGAAGACCTCCGAGCCACCCTCAACGACGACTCGCCTGATGGCGTGGCTCGCCTCACCGTGCTGCCGTTCCTGATTCGAGCGATCGTCGACGCCGTCGGTGAGTTCCCTCGCATGAACGCCCACGTCGACGACGACGCCGGCACGCTCACCACCCACGGCGGGGTTCACGTCGGGATCGCAACCCAGACGCCGAACGGCTTGGTCGTCCCCGTCGTCCGCCACGCCGAGACGGCGTCGATCTGGGAGCTGGCCCAACGGGTCGCCGATCTGGCCGAGGCCGCCCGGAGCGGCAAGGTGGCCCCGGCCGATCTGACCGGGTCGACGATCACGATCACCAGCCTGGGCCCGCTCGGCGGACTGGTCACCACCCCCGTCATCAACAAGCCCGAAGTGGCCATCGTGGGCGTGAACAAGATCACGACCCGGCCGGTGTACATCGGTGACGCCCTCCTCCCCCGGAAGATGATGAACCTGTCGTCGTCGTTCGACCACCGCATCGTCGACGGCTGGGATGCCGCCTCGTTCGTCCAGCGGATCCGTCGATCCATCGAGCAGCCGGCGCTCCTGTTCGTCGACGATCCCGCGTCCGGGTCGGCGTGACCGCCGCCGACGCGCAGCGGTCGTCGCCGTCCATCGAGCGGGCCATCGCCGACGCCCAGGCGGAGCGTCGATCGACGACCGTCCTCATCGTCGGCGGCGGGCCAGGCGGCTACGTGGCCGGCATTCGGTGCGGGCAGCTCGGCCTCGACGCCATCGTCGTCGACGACCAACCGCTCGGCGGCACGTGCCTGAACGTGGGCTGCATCCCGTCGAAGGCACTGATTCACGTGGCCGACGAGTTCGCCAAGATCGTGTCGGCCAGTGGACCCTCACCGCTCGGCATCTCGACCGCCCCGCCGACGATCGACCTGGCCCGAACCGTCGCCTGGAAGGATGCGATCGTCGGGAAGCTGAACGACGGGGTGGCGTCGCTCCTCGGGGCGGTCGGCACCTCGGTGGTCAACGGCCGGGCCACGATGGTCGACGGCAAGACCTGCGATGTGGCCCTCCCCGAGAGCGAGGGCGGCGGGCGGATGCTGATCCAGGCCGAACACGTGGTCCTCGCCACCGGCTCGACGTCGGTGGCGCTGCCCGACCTCCCGTTCGGCGGCCGCGTCATGTCCTCCACCGAGGCGCTCGACCTGATTGCGGTACCGCGCTCGCTGGCGATCGTCGGCGGTGGCTACATCGGTCTGGAGCTGGGGACGGCGTACGCCAAGCTGGGCTCGGCGGTCACCGTGATCGAGGCGGAGGACCGGATGCTCCCCCTCTACGACCTGGAGCTGACCACGCCCGTGGTCAAACGCCTCAACGAGCTCGACGTGGCCCTCCTCACCTCGACCACCGCCGTCGGTCTCGCCGATGGCGGCGAGGGTAGAGCCGTCGGTCTCGCCGATGGCGGGCTCGTCGTCAGCGACGGCCAGACCGAGCGCACAATCCCCGCCGACGCGATCCTCGTGACCGTCGGCCGCAGGCCGAACACGGCCGGCCTCGGGCTCGAAGGCCTCGGACTCACCATGGACGGCGCGGCGATCGCTATCGACGACCGTTGCCGGACCTCGATGCGGAACGTCTGGGCGGTCGGCGACGTCACCGGCGAGCCGATGCTGGCTCACCGGGCGATGAGGCAGGGCGAGGTCGTCGCCGAGGCCATCGCCGGGCAGCCATCGGTGTTCGACGCCCGAGCAATTCCGGCCATCGTGTTCACCGATCCCGAGATCGTCGTCGTCGGTGCCGACCCGACTTCGGCCGAAGCGACCCACGGCGAGGTCGTGATCGGGCGGTTCCCGTTCAGCGCCAACGCCCGGTCGATGACGCTCGACGGCTCGGGCGGCTTCGTCCGGGTCGTGGCCCGGGCCTCCGACCATCTCGTGCTCGGCCTCCAGGCCGTCGGCATCGGGGTGGCGGAGCTGTCGGCGGCGTTCGGCCTGGCCATCGAGATGGGAGCCCGGCTGGAGGACATCGCCGGCACGATCCAGGCCCATCCCACCCTTGGCGAGGCGTTCCACGAATCGTCGCTGGCCGCCCTCGGCCACCCCCTCCACATCGCCGCCCGCCGCCGATAGCAGGATCGGGCGAAGGAGGCGAGCACAATGGGGCGCATGTCGTCACGACCTCCCTCCTGGTTCACCGGGGCGATCGCCAACCGCCCAGAGTCGCACACGGTGGACGTCGCGTCCTGCGACGTCCACTACCTCCGCTGGGGCGACCCGAGTTCGCCATGCCTGATCCTGCTCCACGGCGGGGCCGCCCACGCCCACTGGTGGTCGTTCATCGCTCCGCAGTTCGCCCAGCAGTACTACGTGGTCGCCCCCGACTTCTCGGGCCACGGCGACAGCGGTCGGCGGCTCGTCTACACGATGGAGCAGTGGGCCGACGAGGTGATGGCGGTCGCCCGTGACGCCGGCGGGCAGGACCGCCCGATCGTCGTCGGCCACTCGATGGGCGGGCACGTCGCCATCGCCGCGGCCGCCCGCTTCGGCGACGAGCTGGCCGGCGCCATCATCCTCGACGCCCCCGTGCGCCAACCCGATCCGGAGTCGGAGGAGGGGGAGCGCGGCCGGATGTTCCGCAACCCGAAAACCTATCCGGACCTGGAGACGGCGCTGGAGCACTTCCACCTCCAGCCGCCCCAGCCCACGACCAACGACTTCATCGTCGACCACATCGCCCGCCATTCGCTGAAGGAGGTCGAGGGCGGTTGGACGTGGAAGTTCGATCCCGCCGTGTTCGCCCGGGAGCGGTACACCACCAACGAGTACCTCTCCCGGACCCGGTGCCGCCTGGCGTTGATGCACGGCCAGCTGAGCGATCTGGTCACCCCCGAGGTGCAGAGCCACATGGAAGACCTCACTGGGCGGAACGCCCCGATGATCGAGATCCCCCAGGCGTACCACCACATCCCGCTCGACCAGCCCCTGGCCCTCATCGCCGCCGTCCGGGCGATCCTCGCCGATTGGCAACACTCGGTCGACAAGCGGCGTCTGCGCGATCTGGCCGGCTGACGCCTGGGTTCAGCGCCGGCGTCGGCTGTGGCAGGCGAGCGGGTCGACTTGGTAGCCGGAGCCGTCGGCGAGGCGGACGGCGCCGGTGATGATGATGTCGCCGTTGCGGTTGAGGGAATCGACGTTGTTCAGGCCCGGGAGGGCGACGCCGTCGTTGGCCAGCGCGGTGAACGTGGCGTCGAAGTTCGGGTCGTTGCTCGCATCGGGACCGAACGTGTCGGAGCCGACCCCGCTGATCCGGCGTCGATCGAAGAGCCACTGCACCGCCTCGCCGGAGAAGCCGGGAACATCGTCGAGGTAGGCCGCTGTCCCGAACTTGGCGTCGAAGCCGGTCTGGATGATCACCATCGCTCCTCGAGGCACCCGGCCGACCTCCCGCTCGTAGCGGCGGATGTCGTCGGAGCTGAGCTGGAAGTTGGGGCCCTCGCGAGCCATCCGCTCCCGGACGTCGATTACGTACGCCGGCCACACCAACTCCTCGGCCTCGAGCACGTCGATCGAG
>JAOTYQ010000148.1 GCA_029861725.1 Acidimicrobiia bacterium
GAAGCGGCGACGGCGATGTGCACCCGCTACGGCATGACGAAGCGGCAGCAGGAGCGTTGCTCCCGAGTTCACGTCGACGACATAGACGATGCGCTCCTCGCGACGTGGGAGGCAGCGGCCGTCGATGTTGCTCCCGGCTACTGGATCGAGCAGTGGGAGGGCCCGGTTCCGGCCACGCTGCTCGAGGCGTGGTGCACCGCAGCCGCAGCGATGGAGGACGCGCCGCTCGACGACGTCGAATACGACGCCGAGACCCGGCGGCCGGCCGAGCAGCAGACGGCCGACGAGTCACTCCAAGCCAGCGGCTTCGTCGCCTATCGAACCCTGGCGCTCGGCCCGGGTAGCGAGCCCGCCGGCATGACCCAGCTCGTCGTCCACCAGGAACGGCCCGAGATCGGATACCAGGGTGACACCGGCGTGCTGGCGGCCCATCGAGGCCACGGCATCGGTCGGTGGCTGAAGGCGGCCAACTACCGCCAGACGAGTGCCGCCCAGCCCGATCTCGGCCTCATCGAGACCTACAACGCCCAGTCCAACCCGTGGATGCTCGAGATCAACATGGCAATGGGGTTCCGGCCGCACCACGTCTACGACGCCTACCAGGCACCGATCGCCACCGTGGCCGCCGCCGTCGGCGTCTAGTCAGCCTCGCCGCCTGCAGAGTAGGGGTAGTCAACGAGGCCTGTGTCGAGCTTGTCGAGGTCGAAGGTCCAGTACTGGCGGATCTCGGCGATGAGCAGCTCGTCCTCGCCAGCGGTCTCGAACGAGTAGTGCTCGGAGCCCCGGAACACGAAGGGACGGTCGCCGTCGGGATCGGTGCCCGTCATCGACCACTCGATGGCCGCACCGTCACCATCTCCGACGAACGAGTCGACGGTCCACCGGGCCCCCTGCCACCGCCTCCGGACCTTGACCCACATCGCGCCGATCGCCGCGCTGCCCCGAACCGGCCTGATGTTCGAGTCGAAGATGACGGCGTCGTCGGTGAAGTGGGCGGCGATGTCGGCCTCCGATCCATCACTGCAGGCGGCGAAATAGCCTTCGATGCGCTCAGCTGGCTCCACCGTGTCCTCCAGTGCCGGCCGGTGTGACGAGTGTGTCAGCCTGTCACCTGCGCACCGATGCTGCCAGAACGAATCGTCGCGGGAATGTAGAGGGTCGAGATCGGACCCTGCGACGTTACCCTGACGTAACTTTTCGGGCGGGGAGAGGGTCTGAATGGTAATGCAGACCATTGTCAGCAGGATCGAGCACGCTGCCAAGGGCGACGGCACGGTGACGTTCGTGACGGGTCCTGAGCCCGTGACGAAGACGTGGGGCCAGCTGCACGAAGAGGCTCGGGCGCTCGCTGCTGCGCTGCAGGCGCGGGGCATCAGCCAGGGCGACCACGTCGCACTGCTCGGGCCGACGACCCCCGAGCTCGTGACCGCATTGCAGGCGATCTGGCTGACCGGCGCCACCCCGGTCGTCTTGCCCCTACCGATGCGGCTGTCGTCGCTCGAGGAGTTCACCGCGTCGACCAAGGCCCGCATCCGTGGCGCCGACTGTGCCGCCGTGCTCATCGACGACGATCTCGCGCCGTTCGTGGAACCGACGGTGGGGGATCCGCCGCTCCACGTTCTCGGCGAGCTCGATCCGGCGATCGAGGGCTACTCGGCCAACGACTTCATCCGGCCCGACTACCACGAAGACGATCTGTTCGTGCTCCAGTTCACGAGCGGGTCGACCTCCGAGCCGAAGGGCGTCGTGCTGCCGAACCGGGTGATCGCCGCCAATCTCGATGCGATCTGCGTGGCGGCCGAAGTCGACGTCGAGACCGACGTGATGGTCTCCTGGCTGCCGCTCTATCACGACATGGGGCTCGTCGGGTTCTGCATCCTCCCGATGAGCGCCGGCATCGATCTCGTGCTCGGGGCTCCACAGGACTTCATGGCCTCCCCCGGCCGCTGGATGGAGTGGGTCTCCACCTACGGCGGCACGGCGACGGCCGGCCCGAACTTCAGCTACGTCCTCGCCACCCGTGCGCTGAGGCGCTCGGAGGAGACGCTCGATCTCTCGTCGCTCCGGATCGCGCTCAACGGAGCCGAGCCGGTCGACCCGGCCTCGGTCCGGGCGTTCATCGAGGCCGGGCAGCGCCACGGCCTGCGGCCAGGCGCCGTGTTCCCGGCCTTCGGCATGGCGGAGGTCGCTATTGCCGGCTGTTTCCCGGTGCCGATGTCGGGGCTCCAGACCGACGTGGTCGACGCCGAGCGCCTCGAGGTCCAGCACCGGGCCGATCCGGTCGACGCGACCCACCCCAACGCCCGAGAGATCGTCACGCTTGGCCGTCCCGTCCCTGGTCTCCGGTTCCGCATCGTCGATCCGACGACGGGCGCAGAGCGCGGCGAGCGGGAAGTAGGCGAGCTGCAGATCGCCGGGACCTCGGTCATGTCCGGCTACTACAAGCGGCCCGACGTCGATGCGGAGTCGTTCAACGGTGAGTGGTTCCGAACCGGCGATCTGGCCTACCTCGTCGATGGGCAGATGGCGATGTGCGGGCGGATCAAGGACGTGATCATCGTCGGCGGCCGCAACGTCTACCCGCAGGACATCGAGCGGGCGGTCGGCGACATCGACGGCATCCGCGCCGGCAATGTGATCGCGTTCGGCATTCCCGGCCGACACAGCAAGGAGCGGGTCGTCGTCGTCGCCGAAACGAGGGCCGACGATCTCGACCGGATCAAAGCCGAGGTCACCGAGCAGTCGATGTCAGCGGTCGGGGTTCCGTGTCGCGACGTCGCCCTCGTCAAGCCCGGAACGTTGCCGAAGACCAGCTCCGGGAAGCTCCAGCGGGCGCTGTGTCGTCAGCAGTACCTGGACGACCGCCTCGAGACCGCCGCTGCCGTCTGATCGGCGGCTCCGGTTCACCGCCGCCCTGGCAGGGCATAGCGGACCGTCACCCCGATGATGTGGCGGGCAGCGAGGATCGAGCCCCGCACCGTGCCGCTCACCTTCGACCGGCCGGCACTGCGTCGCAGCCAGCTGACCGGTACTTCCTCGATTCTGGTCCCCGACCGCGCCGCTTTGACCGTCATCTCCGTCGGCCAGCCGAACGTCATCTCGGTCATGTCGAGCGATTCGAGCACGTCGACCCGGATCGCCCGGAACGGGCCCAGATCGGTGACCTCGAGTCCGTACAGGCGGCGCAGCAGCCACGCCGAGAGCGCGTTGCCGATCCGTTGATGGGTAGGCATCGCTCCGCTCGCGATCCGGCCCTGGACCCGCGAGCCGAGCACGAGGTCGGCCCGGTTCGCCAAGAGCGGTTCCACGATCGACGGGAGCTCCTCGGGCGGTGAGCTGAGATCGCCGTCGAGGAACGCGATGATCTCGGCGCCGCGCCGCCGTGCCTCGGCCACCCCGGCGGCACACGCGTAGCCGTAGCCTCGCCGCGCTTCGGCGACGACCGTCGCCCCCGCCGCGGCGGCGACGGTAGCAGTGTCGTCGACCGAGCCGTTGTCGACGACGATCACGTCCGCCACGCACTGTTGCGAGGTGCGACGGACCACTTCGGCGATGTTCTGTCCCTCATCGAGCGCCGGTACGACCGCCGCGATCGTTGGCCGCCGCTCGGAGAGGAACGCCCGCGTGTGGCGGGCAACCGAGTCGGGGGCTGTGGCCAGGTCCGTTCGCAGCCGCGCCAGATCGGCCGGCTCGTCGACGTCGTACCAGCGTTCCAGCAACACCACACGGATGCCGGCCCGCTCGGCCCGGGCGAGCGTGTCGGCAAGCACTGTCGGCGTCGACATGGTGATGCCGGTCACGAGCGGGCCCGGCCGCTCGACGGTGGCGATCAGGTAGTAGCCGCCGTCGTCGGCGGGGCCGAGCACCAGGTCGGCGCCGGGATCGTCGAGCGAGCCGAACGCCTCGATCAGCCGGTCGGCCGGCAGGTTCGGGCTGTCCGATCCGATGGCGGCGACCTGGTCATAGCCGTGGTCGAGTAGCCGGCCGAGCGCGTCTTCGAGCCGGTCGTCGAGCGCGTCGCCGACCTGGGCGACGAGGGCGGCTCCGGGCGCAAGCGAGGCGAAGTATGGCCGGGCGTCGGCCGGGTGGAACGCGATCACCGAGTCGGCATCGGGAACGGAGTCGACCAGCTCGATCGTGTCTCGGAGAAAGCACTCGTAGAGGCGGGCCGCCTCGGCCGGCGCCAGCACCCCGTGGAGGCGGGTCTTGGTGGTGGCCGGATCGGGCTGCTTGGCCATCACGATCACGGCCCGGCGACGTTCGGTCACCTCGACCATCGACGCGTCACCGGGGGCCGACGTCGATGGTCACTGGAGGAGCCGACAACGCGCCTTCCCGCTCAGCGGCCACATCCGGCGGTTGCACGCTGAGGGCTCGGTGGCGCCGCTCGGCGACCGTCTGGGCGACGTCGGCACCGGCTACGGCCAACAAGCCGGTAGCGAACAGTGCCGAGTACGTGACTATCCCCCACGACCCCTTCGTGTACGCGAGCACCGCCGTCGCCAGCGCGTACGAGCCGAGTGCCGCCTCGGCCACGACGATCCGATCGAGGCCTCGGCGATAGCGGGCGGTGCCGACGCGAGGCGTCGAGCAGCTGCCGCCTTCGGTGTCGAGCCCGTATTTCGGAGTGCGCTCGAACTCGGCACGGGGTCGGAGGAAGATGTCGAGCACCGCCCAGCCGGTGTTGACCATCAGCCCGGACCCGAACACGATCATTCCGGCGACCGCCCGGGCCCGCCGCCAGCCGGCTCGACCCTGGAGCGCCTGGCCCGTTCCCAAGAACAGGGCTGGCGACACCGAAGCCGGAGCCAGAAGGTAGCCGGCGCCGTACAGCGCTCCCGCCACGCCGAAGGCTTCCGTCCCCAGCAGCACCAGCGGGTAGCTCAGCACGAGCACGATCAGTAAGAGGTGCACACCGTAGGCCCCGAGGTGCATCGTGGCCTGGAACTTGACCCCGAGGGGAGCATCTGAGCGCCAGATCGGGACGAGGAGCTTGGCTGCGCACTCCAGTGAACCGCGAGCCCATCGGCGCTGCTGGCGACGGAAGCCCGAGAGCTGGGCCGGGAGCTCGCCGGGTACGACGAGATCGGGGAGATACCGGCCCTGCCAGCCCCGGAGGTGGGCCCGGTACGAGAGGTCGAGGTCTTCGGTGAGCGTGTCGTGATGCCAACCGCCGGCGTCGGCGATCGCTTCCGCCCGCCATACCCCGGCGGTGCCGTTGAAGTTGAACCAGTGGCCGCCCAGCCCCCGAGCCCGTTGCTCGACCAGGAAGTGACCGTCGATGGCCGGCACCTGCAGTCGGGTCAGCCACGAGTACTCGCCGTTCAGATGGCCCCACCGGCCCTGCACGAAAGCGATCGACGGCTCGGCGAAGTAGGGAACGGTTCGCGTCAGGAAGTCGCGGGGTGGCACGAAATCGGCGTCGAAGATGGCGATCAGCGACCCCCTCGCTCTCATCAGCCCGGCCGCCAGCGCACCGGCCTTGTAGCCGGTACGGTTCGGGCGTCGGAGATGCTCCACCTGGGCTCCCGCCGCCCGGCAGCGCGCGATCGTCGCGACCACCACGGCCGAGGTCTCGTCGTCGGAATCGTCGAGCACCTGGATCTGCAGGCGGTCCTGCGGATAGTCGAGCCGGCACGCCGCCTCGATCGCCCGGGCGGCGACGTAGAGCTCGTTGTAGATCGGTAGCTGGACGGTCACCATCGGCACGTCGAGCTCTTCCCCGAGCACCGCCGACGGCAACGTCAGGGGTCGCTGACGGTGCCGCCACGCCAACAACGAGAACCGAGCGAGGTTGACCCCGAAGACGAACAAGGCCGCCGACGCAACGACGTGGGTGGCGATCGCGACGATGTAGATCCCGGTCATGGCTCCATCCCTGATGCGCCCGGTCAGCTCACCACAAGATGTTGCCGAACGGCGACGGGCCGAGGCTCGAGGTGAGCGCTCGATCGATGCCCCACGTGCGGCCACCGTAGCCACCGAAGACGGTGACGGCGGCCATGATCAGCAGCACATAGGTCCAGATCCACTCCTCTCCTCCGAAGTAGCCGAGGAAGATCGAGAAGAAGAACGCGATCGCGGCGAGGCTGAAGAACCTCGTGAGCACGCCGAGCACCAGCGCGATTCCCAGGGCGAGCTCGAAGATCAGCTGGAACGTGGCGTACGGACCGGCGGCCGGTGCGATCACCGAGTCGAGGAACGATTCGTAGAAGCCGAGGCTGCTGCCGTTCCCCCCTTCCTCCGGTGAGGTGTACAACCAGGTCAGGAAGCCCTTGAGCCCGTCGGCGGTGTACAGGTCGTCGTTGAGGTTGTCGTACCAGGTGGCCAAGAGGATCACACCGAGGGTGATCCTGAGCAGGGCGACGGGCACCGAACCGGACTGCTCGTCTCTGCCGGCTCCGAACCCCGGCGCACCGGTGCTGGTCACGGCGGCGTTCGGGTGGGTAGTCAAAACGGGGATCCTCCCTGTCGGGTGGGCTCGGTTCAGGTCAGCGAGACGATCGGCGAACGCTCATCGAGGTGGCGCCGGAGGTACTGATCGACGCCCCAGAGCCGGCCGGCTCCGGCCACGAGCAGCGTGCCGTGCCACATCGCCATCATGGCGTAGGACCACGGCCACTCGCCCGGTACCTCGGCGAGGCCGATGCCGAGGTTGAGCGACAGCAGCACCCCGACGAAGGCCGCAGCGCGGGTGACGGTGCCGGTCAGCAGGGCCAGGCCGACGACGAGCTCGACCGCGAACACGGCCCAGGCGAACGCGGTGAAGTTCCGCAACACGACCGAGTCGATGAAGGAGCCGTACAACGCAACCGTGGGATGCTCGACCTCGAGCTCGAGCCACTCCCGGAGACCGCGCTCGGAACCTCCGTCGAAGTCGGGCGGCAGCTTCCATCGCAGGGCGAGCAACCACAGGACGCCGATGAGCATCCTGGCGATCGACAGTGGCCACATCGGGGCCGTGATCGATGGGAGCGCCGGCACCGTCACAACCTAGTGCGAGCCTGGCACCGTCGGTACCAGCGCTCACCGCTAGTTGTCGACGACCGGCGGTGCGTGGAGATCCCCACCCACGGTGGGAAGTGCAGCGTTGCGCTTGCTTCACAAGGTGTCGCGTACGTCGAGCAGCGGGATGTCGCGACGCTGGAGGTCGTTGAGCGCCTCGAACGGGATCGCCGCACCGAGCGCCTCGGCCGCTTCCGCCCACCGCTCCAGCCATCCCCGTTCGATCCCGTCGACATCGTCGACGAGCCGGAGGCGGGTGATGTCGTAGCGATCGGCCAGGCTTCGAACCTCGGCCGCAACGCTCTCGGGCGACCGCTGCCGGAAACCGGCACCGTGGACCGCATCGGTGCACCACGAGCAGCCGTAGGGGCAGCCCCGCGACGTCGACACGGTGATCGACCGGTAGCCGTTGGCGTCGTCCCAGGCGTCGAGGTAGCGCTCGACGTCGATCAGGTCGCGGGCGGGCAGGGGCAGTGCGTCGAGATCGTCGATCGGAGGTCTGGGCGGGGTCACGACGACGTCGGCGTCGCGCCGGTAGGCGACCCCCGGCTCGTCAGCCAGGCCGTCGACGGTGAGCTCGCCGGAGTCGTGGCGATCGAGCAGCGCCCCGATCGTCTGCTCGCCCTCGTGGTGGACGACCACGTCGAACGCGCCTCCGGTCAGGTACGCGGCCGGGTGGGCGGTGGGGTCGGGCCCGCCGGCGATGACGACCCGGCCGTTCCGCTTGGCCTTGGCCGCCAGGATCAGCGCCGCTTCCCGGGTGGGGAGCACGCCCGATATCCCAACGACGTCGGGCCGTTCGGTCACCAGGGCGGCGTCGAACGCGTCGTAGTCGTCGGCGAAGGTGCCGTCGAAGATGGCGACGTCGTGTCCGGCGGCCCGCACATAGCCGGCGACGTACAGCAGGCCGAGGGGGAAGTATGGACTGGAGGCCTCCTGCTCAGCTGGGCTCATGGCCAGCACGAGCGGGTGAGCGAGGAGCAGCTTGGCCATCGCCGTCGAGTCTACCGGTCGGGCTCGGGGCGGGCCGTTTGGACCACCGACCTCCGGCAGTGACGAGCGACATCACCGCCACGACGACGAGGAGGAGCATCGTCGGCCACCACTCGACGCGACGAACCCAGCCCAGCTCGGCGTGGGCCGCAGGATCGAGGTACGTCAGGTACGACAGCGACGAGGCGGCAGCGAGGTAGAGCCACGGCGCCAGCCCGATCCACCGCCTGACTACCGGCTCCCCGGGACCGGGGGCCCAGACCGGCAGGAACGCGAGCACCACGACCAGGTACCAAGGGTTGAACGTGGGCGTCAGCACGACATAGCTCATCAGCAGCACCGCGATCGCCCGCACGTCGCGGCGGGCGCTGTCGGTCGACCCGGCCGCTGCGGAGCGCTGCCGGCGACGGGCCCGGAGGGCGACCGCTCCGGTCAGCGCGAGCATCACCGAAGTCACGAGCCCTCTGGCCCGGCTCCCGGGGTCGGGCCCACCGATGAGTCCCTCGACGGTGTCGAACACCGAGGCGTTGAACTGCCACCGCACCGCGTACTCCCTGGCCGTGCCGAACACACCGGCCTCCGATTCGAGGCCGAGGCCGGGCCCAGCGGCGAAGAGCGCAATCGGGAGAATAGCCGCAGCGGCGAAGACGAGGCGATGGGACCATCGCCAGCGCCACCACAGCACGGGGGCGGCGAGGATCGGTAGACCCCTGGTGAGCGATGCGGCCGCCAGCAGCAGCGGGCTCGCCACCCCCGCCTCGCGAGTGGAGCCTCCCGGTATGGCGCTCACCACTGCGGCCAAGGTCAACGCGGTCATCAACGCATCGAGGTGGGCGCCGTGAGCGATCTCGACGATCACCAGTGGGTTCCAGAGATACAGCACGACCCGGTGGGTCGGGAGCCCCACCCTGGCCAGGATCGTCACGATCAGCCCGGCAGTTGCCAGGTCGAGCCCGGTCATCACCACCTGCATCGACGTGGCGTTCAGTGGGAGCACGGCGGCGACGAGGCCGAACAGCACCTCTGCGCCAGGCAGGTACGGGGTGGCGAGATCGGGATTGTTGACCAGCGAGCGGATCCCGACGTCGTAGGCGTCGAGCTCGGTCGCCTCGACCGGGTAGCGATACGGGTTGACGCCGCTGGAGACGAGATGCCCGTCCCACAGGTACCGGTAGACGTCGTCGCTGAGCGTCGGCTCGGTCAGCCAGAGCAGCAGCCGGAACGCGATCGGCGCGAGCCACAACCACTGCGCCGGAACCTCGAGCCCATTGCGCCAGGCCCGCTCGGCCGCCGCGACGGCAGCGGCGAATGCGCCGAACGCCACCAGGTACCAGGCGATCGTCTGTGGAACGAAGCCGTCTCGGAGGGTTCCGTTCGATCGGTCGAGGACGACGAGGGCCCCGTAGGCGACGAACCCGATCGCGGTGGCGACTGGCCACAGCGGGCCGGGGGCTCGTGCGGACACGAGCAGAGGCTAGTGCCTCAGGCCGCCTTCAGGTCAGCCATCACCTTCTGCCACCGGGTCGGATCGGCCTTGTACGGGGCATAGAAGCTGATGCGCTGGATGCAGTCGCCGTAGCGGTTGTGAAGCTCGGGGGCGATCTGCTCGGGGTCGCCGACCACGGCGAAGGTGTTGAGGATCTCGTCGTCGATGATCGTGCCCATCTCCTCCCACCGGCCCTGCTTCGACATTGCGTTCAGCTCGTCCTGGAGGCCGCCCCAACCGTGCAGGTCGAGCACCGGGCGGTAGGCCGGCGTCGAGCCGTAGAACGAGATCTGCTGCTTGGTGGCCTTGCTCGCCTTGTCGAGCTCGCTCTCGTCGTTGCCGGTCACGACGAACGAGGGTCCAACGATCTCGAAGTCGTCCATCGTCTTTCCCGCCTTGGCCCGGCCACGCTCGAGCGCAGGGATCGTCACCTCGCGCAGGAATTTCTCGGTCGTGAAGCCGTGGCAGATGAACCCGTCGCACACTTCGCCGGCGACCTCGGTCATCAGCGGACCGACGCCGGCGAGGAAGATCTTCGGGTCCCCATTGGGGTTGGGGCCCGGGTCGAAGAACGGCGTCATGAGCGTGTGCTGGTAGAAGTCGCCGCGGAAATCGAGCTTGGTCCCGTTGTTCCAGGTGTCCCAGATCGCCCGGATGGCGAGGATCATCTCCCGCATCCTGGCCGCCGGTTTCGACCACTCCATCGAAAACCGCTTCGTGATGTGGGGTTTGATCTGCGAGCCGAGACCGAGCACGAAGCGACCGGAGTACGCCTGGAGGTCGTAGGCGGTGTTGGCGAGCGTCATCGGGTTACGAGCGAACGCCACCGCGATCGACGTTCCGAGCTCGATCGAGGTGGTGTGCTCCGCCGCCAGGAGCAGGGGTAGGAAGGGATCGTGGCTCGTCTCCGCAGTCCAGAAGCCGTCGTAGCCCGCCGCCTCGTGCTCCTTGGCGGCCTCCGGGGCCTTGGCCAGGTCGCCTCCAATCCCGAAACCACCATCGACCTTCATTGCGCGCTCCCTTTGTTCGGCCCGAACTCGACTCAGCCCGAACCTAGCGGGGGTCCGCTCACCGCACCCAGCCGGTAGCGTGAGATCGATGCTGATCGATGTCACCGACGCCACGTTCGAGACCGAGGTCCTGCAGCGGTCGATGACCACACCGGTCGTGGTCGACCTGTGGGCGCCGTGGTGCGGTCCGTGCAAGACGCTGGGGCCGATGATCGAGAAGGTCGTCGACGAGACCAACGGCAAGGTCGTGCTGGCCAAGATAAACGTCGACGAGAACCCGCAGGCCTCTCAGGCGTTCCGAGTGCAGTCGATCCCTGCCGTATTCGCTCTGTCCAACGGGCAGATCGTCGACCAGTTCATCGGCGCCCAACCGGAAGACGCGATCCGAGCGTTCGTCAACGGACTCATCACCGGCGAGCTGCAGGCGGAGCTCGCCGCCCTCACCGCGGCCGGCGACGAGGCCTCGCTGCGGCGGGCCACCGAGATCGACGCCACCTACAAGCCGGCGGCGATGGCGCTGGCCCAGATGCTGCTCGTCGACGGCCGGGCCAATGACGCTCTCGAGGTGCTCGCCCCCCTCCCCGACGACGACGACGTGACGATGCTGGCCGATGCGGCGCGCTCCTCAGCTCTGCCGAGCGACGA
>JAOTYQ010000149.1 GCA_029861725.1 Acidimicrobiia bacterium
AGTAGTTGAAGGTCCGGTAGAAATCGAGCGACGTGATGTCGGCCCCGGTGATCTCCCCGTACCGCTCCGCCAGGGCCTCGCGGCGGGCGAACCCGGGGGCGGTCGTCGCGCTCTCGTGCGAGATCCGGATCTCGTCGTCGGGATCACCCCAGCCGTTGAGAGCGTAGGCGAAGTCGGCGAGCGGATCGCCGAGCGTGGCGATCTCCCAGTCGAGGACGGCCGTCACGGTGCCGTCCGGTGCGAGCAAGCAGTTGTGGAGCCCGTAGTCGCCGTGCACGATGCGCCCGGGCCCTTGCTCAGGGGCGGCATCGTTGAGGAGCCGATGCAGCCGATGGATCCGGTCGTCGTCGTACTGGGCTCCCTCGGCCGAGGCGGTCCACGACCCGTACCAGGTCTTCAGCTGGCGCTGGACGTAGGCGTCGCGGCGGCCGAGGTCGCCGAGGCCGACGTCGTCGGGCTCGATCGAGTGGAGCGCAGCCAACGTCTCGATGAACGAGAGGCCGACCGTGGCGCGGGCCTCCATCGACAGGTACTCCTCGACCGCCTCGGCGGTGTACATCGCCCGCCCTTCGACCTCGCTCATGACGTAGAACAGGGCACCGGTAACCGACGTGTCCTCGCACAACCCGAAGGCGATCGGCACAGGAACCTCCGTCGGGCCGAGGCCGCTGATCAACGCGTACTCGCGAGCCATGTCGTGGGCCTTGGGCAGCAGCTCGCCAAGCGGCGGCCGCCGGATGACCGCATGCCGGCCGGTCCGGTCGACCAGACGATAGGTCAGGTTCGAGTGCCCACCCTCGAGCTGAGTCCACTCGAAGGGCGGCGCCAGGTCGGCGATGTTGGCCTCGATCCATGCCTCGACCGCTGGTCGCTCATAACCGGGAGTGTCGCTGTTGTCGGTGACCATGGCGATGATTCTGCCATTGGTTTGGTACTCGGTCTCCAGTTGCCCGCCTTTGAATCGAGCGGCCGGCCCTGCGACTAGAGGTAGCGAAGCGCCTTACTCATCGGGCGGCCACGCTCCTCGGCGGTCACCATCGCTTCGAGCCCGAAGCCGAACGTGACCGTGTTCGGGGTGCTGACCGCTCGCATCCACGGGGGCTGGGGGTCAGACTCGGGCAAGTGCGACCGGGACCCCGGGCACGTCGGCGCGCGTCCGGAAGATCGTCCCGGCTCTCGACCGGTCCTCGGTGTTGTCGGCGGTGACGATGAAGAGGTCGCGCCGATCGTCGCCGCCGAAGCAGAGGCTCGTAACGGCCCGGGCCGGGATGTCGATCTTGGCCGTCTCGACGCCGGTCGGATCGAAGCCACGCACGCAGCCGGCGCCGTAGTCGGCTACCCAGATCGTGCCCGCCTCGTCGACGGCGAGCCCGTCGGGGTTGAAATCCTTCGACTCGGCCAGCGCCCGGCGATTGACGTAGCGATCGTCTTCGACGTCGTGGCAGATCACGTGGTTGTTGCCGGTGTCGGAGTGGTAGATCGTCGAGCCGTCGGGAGAGAAGCCGATGCCGTTGGTGAGCCCGACGCCGCCGTACATCTCCTCGATCGTGCCGTCGAGGGCGATGCGGTAGGCCTCCCCCGGGGTTCGCTCGGCGTCCTCGTCAAACGGATCGGTTCGGATCGTGCCGCACACCACCCGACCTCGGGCGTCGGTGATCAGGTCGTTGAAGCCGAGCGAATCGGAGTCGAAGATCACCCGGGTCTCGCCGTCGACGACGTGGCAGATGTTGCGGCCGCCGACGACGAGACCACCATCGGCGTGGATCGCAATGCCGCCCACCCCCCGGCGCTTCGGTATGACGACGCTGACCTCACCGTCGGGGGACAGAGCGCGGACTCCGCCGTTCGGCACGTCGCTGAAGTAGAGCGTCCCGTCGACGTCGACCCGGGGTCCCTCGATCAGGCCGTAGCCATACGCCAGCGTTTCCAGGGTTCCTGATCCCATGTCGAGCGAACCTAGGGGTGCTCGTCCCAGCCCTCAAGTTCTCCGAGCGAGGCGGGAGTCTGCGTGGCTGGCGACTATCGGCGGGGCCCGAGCCAGCCGAGGATGGCCGACGCCACCGCTTCCGGTTGCTCCGGGAGGAGGGCGTGGCCGGCGGCGGGGATCTCGATGACCGTGACGAGATCGCCCAGCTGCTCGGCCATCATGTCGGCGTTCTCCGGGAGAACGATCTGGTCCTCGGTTGGCTGGACGACGAGCGCCTCGGTCCGTAGTTTCGCCCAGAGCTCTCCGATCGGAACGTGGCGCTCGGCCTCGGCCTCGGCGAAGGCGACCATCGGATACCAGCCGTTGACCCAAACCACCGGATCGTTGCCTTCTGCGAACAGGGCGAGAGCGATCGCCTCGAGGTGCTCCTCGTCGGTCAGCTCCGGGATGAACACCCGGCGAAGCGCGGTCGCCGGCTCCGGCTTCGGCTGGATCGGACCGGGGGCGGCCAGGAGGACCAACGACGAGACCAGGTCTGGATAGAGGTAGGCGACCATCTGGGCGACCTGGCCGCCGAAGTCGTGGCCGACGACGGTGGCCGGGGCGCCGAACGCGTCGATGATCGCGGCGACGTCGTCGGCGAAGTCGTCGAGGGTCAGGCCGTCGAGGAGGCTCGACGACCCGGCGACCCCCCGGGGTTCGGGCCGCAAGACGCGATACCGGGCTCTAGCCAGCCGATCGGAGAGATCGGCGAAGTCGGCCGCCCCCCGGCCGAGTGACGGCAAGAGCACGACCGGTGGTCCCTCACCCTGGGTATGGACGGTGAGCTTGCAGTCCGGGCCGCGGACCTCCTGGGTCTGCCGGTAGCCCGAGCTCGCTTCCAGCTCGCGGACTTGGGCTGCGAACGTCTCCACTTCGACGAGCGACGTGATCGACGTGGTGTCGTAGTCGACGGGCTTCAGGACGCGGCCGACGAAGCGCAGCGCGTCGACGACCCTGGCCCCGACCGTCGGGCCGACGTGGTTGCCCCCTCGAACCAGGCGGTACTCGTGAGAGATTCCGTTGTCGAACAGCTGGCGGTGCAGCAGCTCGGCTCCGTACTGGGCGTGGAACAGGTCTTGGTCGCCGCACTCGAGATAGATGGCCATGCCGGCGGCGACGATCGCCGGCCCGTTGGCCTCGGCCAGAACCAACGGATGGTTGGCTTGCCAGAAGTCGTCGTCGATCGGGTCGCCCCACAACCGACGCCGGACGGCGGCGGGGACCTGGACGCGGTCGCGCAGGGGGATCTCGTCGGCCGCAGTCGCCGCCTCGATCGTTGGCTCGATGGCCACCACCACCGACACGTCGGACGGACGGCGGAACGCCATGCGCAGCGCGGCCAGGGCACCGACGCTGATTCCGCCGACGACGAGCGGGCCGTTGGTCGATCCAACCTGGGCCCGGAGGTGCGGCACGAGCTCGTCGAGCAGGAACGTCTCCCACTGCTCGCCGTCGTCGCGCTGGTCGAGATAATACGACCAGCCAGCGCTCGGTGTCACCGCCGCCAGGTCGGGCAGGCTCGACTCGGTCCAGCAGCTGACGAACTGGGCTTGGCAGGTCTCGAGGAACCGGGCCGAGCCGCCCCCTCCATGGAGCCAGAGGACGATCGGAAGCTCCGTGCTCGGACCCGTCCCGGGTCGAAGCACCGAGTACTCCACCGGTCCGCCAACCAAGCTGGTCTCGATAGCGCCTTTCTCCAGCATGAACCTCACATAGTAGATGTCAGCCCACACGATGTCGGGAAACACCGAAGCGTTTGGGTCGCACCACCCACGACTCGGTGCCGCGCCGACCAGATTTACCGGCTGGCGCATGCCCACTAGCTTTGGCCCATGAAGATCAGCACGACGATCGGCTTCACCGGTGATCCCCAACGGCTGGCCCAACAGGCCCGAGACCTGGAGTCGGCCGGCGTCGACCTCCTTTGGGGAGGTGAGGTCTACGGCTTCGACCTCACCTCGATGCTGGCCTACCTGGCCGGCCAGACCGAGAGAGTCCAGCTGATGACCGGGATCGTGCCCGTCTATTCTCGGAGCCCGGCCCTCATCGCCCAGACCGCGGCCACGATCGACGCCCTCTCCGGCGGCCGCTTCGTGCTCGGCCTCGGCACCTCCGGACCCCAGGTCATCGAGGGCTGGCACGGGGTGCCCTTCAAGAAGCCGCTCGGCCGCACCCGCGACGTGATCGAGATCTGCCGGAAGGTCTGGTCCGGGGAGAAGGTCACCCACGAGGGATCGGCGGTCAGGCTCCCGCTACCAGCCGAGGAGGGCACCGGCCTCGGCAAGCCGCTCAAGTTCATGAACAAGATGCTGCGGACCGATATCCCGATCGTCGTGGCGTCGATCGGGCCCAAGAACGTCGAGCTGACGGCCGAGCTGGCAAACGGCTGGCAGCCGATCCACTTCGTGCCAGACCGGTTCCAGCAGGTGTGGGGGGACGCCCTCGACGCAGGCCGGGCCAAGCGCCCGGACGACCTCCCGCCGCTCGACATCATCGCCGGTGGCCCGGTGGCCCTCGGCGACGGCAAGCACGTGACCGAGGCTCGGGAGGCGGCTCGGGCCAACATCGCGTTCTACGTTGGCGGGATGGGGGCCAAGTCGAAGAACTTCTACAACGATCTCTTCAAGCGGTACGGCTGGGAGGAAGAGGCCGAGAAGATCCAGGACCTGTTCCTCGGTGGTCAGCGCAACGAGGCGACCGCCGCCGTGCCCGACGAGTACCTCGACCTCGCCACGCTCTGCGGCCCCGAGGGCCAGGTGCGCGAGCGCTTGGAGATCTACAAGGAGGTCGGGGTCACCTACCTCAACGTCGACCCTCACGGCGATGACCGGCTGGGGACGATCGAGAAGATCAAGGCCTGGATCGACTGACCCCAGCGTTCTTGCGCAATTTCGGGGGTCAGGGGGCGTAGACGACGGGGGTCCACACGAGGATGTCGTCGCCGGGATTCCCGTCGCGGTCGACCGCTGCACCCCGCACCTCGAACCGCAGCAGCCGTCCGCCGTCGACGGCGAGCTCTTCGACCAGCTTGTGACGGAACCACAGCAGGTCGCCCTCGAACGCGGGGCCGACGTGATCGCAGCCGTCCCAGGCCACGATCGCGGCCAGGCCCGGTAGGACCCGGCTCAGCGAGGCTTGGGCCAGGCCCTGCACGTGACCGCCATAGACCAGCCGACCGTCGTAGATACTGGCGGTCGCGTCGCGATGGACGAAGGCCTGGTTGAACGTCATGCGGGCCAGCGACGGCGCGAGGTCGATGTGGTCTCGCATGGCGTCGGCCCGCTCCTCGCCTACCGGCCACGCGGTCGCCGGTAGGGCACCGAGGTCCCACTTGGGCACGAGCCCGGCGACCTCGGTCAGCGGAACGGGATCGGACGGGCCGGGGATCTCGTCGCCGTGTCCCGGTGACGACCGACCCCTGCTCGCCACGAGGGCGCAACGCTCGTAGTTGGCTACGGGTCCGTTGTCGCCGACCGTCTCGATCCCCAGCCAGACCTTCCCCCGGTGCAGGTCGCCCTTGGGCCGCGAGTCGGCAAGGCCGAGCACGGTGGTCGTGGTCCGCAGCGTCTCCCCCACCTCGACCGGGCGGAGGATCCGGACCGAGCGGTAGTAGAGGTTGGCGATCGCTCGCCGCGTGGCATTCGTGGTCTGCCCGATCGAGTACTGCATGACGAGCGCCGGGTACACCATTGCGCCGGCGGCGGCACCGGCGTCGGTGACCGCGGCGTACAGCGAACGATCGGCGGCCGGGAGGTGCTGATCACCGGTGATCATCCGGTACGCCACGTTGTCGGCCTCGGTCACCGTGACCGGCGGCAGCGGCGGGATCGTCATCCCCTGCTCGAAGTCGTCGTAGTAGGGCCCGTCGTTGGTCATTCGCCGAGTGTAGGAGTCGCGCCCGCTGCGGCTGAAGCTGCAGCGGGCACGTATCGGGTTGGCAGCTCTGACGCGGCGCTAGGAGCCGGCTTCGTCGGGCGCCACCACCGGGCTCGGGATCACGGCGCCCGGTCGAGCGTTGGTCCGGAACCGCCAGGCATCACGGCAGATGTCGTCGAGTCCGCGGTAGTCCCACCGGCCCAGCCGGCGCTCGGCCCGGTCCGTGGCCGCGTAGAGCGCCGGCACGTCGCCAGGACGGGGCTCGCAATCGATGGTCGGCAGCGGCTGACCGATGACCCGGGCGGTGGCTGCGATCAGCTCCCGCACCGAGACGCCGACGCCTCGTCCGATGTTCAGGACCTCGAAGCCCGGCGATTCGAGTAGGTCGAGGGCCCGCCGGTGGGCCTCGGCAACGTCCATCACGTGGACGAAGTCACGAACGGCGGTGCCGTCAGGCGTCGCCAGATCGGTGCCGAAGATCGGCACCGAGGCTCGCCTGCGGGCCGCCGCCTCCATGATGACGGGCAGCACGTTGCTGGCGAGCTGCGTCGGGTCCTCGCCGATCAGGCCCGACGGGTGAGCGCCGGCCGGATTGAAGTAGCGGAGGGCGACCACCGACCAGGACGTATCGCAAGCGCAGACCGATTCCAGAAGGTCTTCGCACAGCGATTTCGACAACGAGTAGGGGTTGGTCGGCGCCTTCGGTGCGTGCTCCGGGATGGGGAAGCGGATGGAAGGACCGTAGACCGATCCCGACGAGCTGAAGATCAACCGACGGACGCCCACCTGGTCGGCGGCTTGCAGCACGGAGGTGAGCCCGCCGATGTTGGCATCGAGATAATCGATCGGCCGCTCGACCGATTCGGCCACGTGCTTCATGCCGGCGAAATGGATGATCGCCTCGCAATCGATGCTCGCCATCAGGTTCGAGAGGCGGTCGACGTCGCGCACGTCGTGCACGTGGAGGGCTGGCTCGCTACCGGTGATGGCGGAGATCCGCGCGACGACGCTGGCCCTCGAATTGGACAGATCGTCGACCAGCACCACCTCGTGGCCGGCGTCGAGCAGGACGACCGCTTGATGACTGCCTATGAACCCGCAACCGCCTGTAAGGAGAATCGCCACCGTGCCGCCCGACCGTCAGTGCGCCTCGTCACCGTCCGGCTGGAGGAGTTGGCCGGCCGTTCTCACGCAGATCGCGATGTCGCCGAGGAGCGTCCGCTCCCGTACGTAGGCGACATCGAGGGCGATTCGCTGCTCGTAGCTCAGCGACGAGCGGCCGCTCACCTGCCAGAGACCGGTCAGACCCGGCTTCACGCTCAACACCAGCTCGAGCGCGTTGCCGTAGAGCTCGCGCTCGTTCGGGAGCTTGGGTCGCGGCCCGACGAGGCTCATCTCGCCCCGCAGGATGTTCCACAGCTGCGGGAGCTCGTCGAGGCTGAGGCGTCGCAGCCAGCGGCCGACCGCGGTGACGCGCGGGTCGTCGGCCAGCTTCATATCCCGTTCATAGGCGGCCCGCGCCTCGGGGAACATCGCGAAGTGCTCCTCGAGAACGGTGTTTCCATCGGCGACCATTGAGCGAAATTTCAAGGCATCGAACTGGCCGGAACCGGTGGCCAACCTTGGGGATCGGTGCAGGACCGGACCCCTCGAGGTCATCTTCACCAAGAGCGCGCAACCGATGAGAACGGGAAGGAAGAGCAACGAAAGAACCAACGCTCCGATCACGTCGAACGAGCGCACGACCAGCCGATCGAGCGAGGAGCCGAACTCGACTGCATGGGCTGCTGGTCTGGTTCTGGTCCCCTGGATCGCGCTGGTCGGGAGATGCTCATCTTCCTCTCGCGCCTCACCGTCGATCGTCCCCGAGTAGCCCCTGCTCACCACTACTGTGCCCACCTCGCCTCATTCCGGTACTGCATTCCTGTACTGAATTCCCGTACTGAAGAAGTGATGCGCAAATACGAAAAAATACGGCTCCGGTCGTTCTTCAGCGCCGAAAGTCGGTCAGAGCTTGAGCAAATTTGCCCACAATAGAGCGGCGAGATACTCCGACGAACGGGACTGAAGGATCGGCCATGGAGAGGGGAATTGCGCTCGAAAGCCTCGTCGATGTGACGCCGGCGTTTGGATCTTCTCCGCGCTGGGCTCGTTCAGCCACGAGGCGGCCCGACCGGGGGCGGTCGTCCCGATCGACCGGAGGCTCCCGACCCGTCGCTGACCGATCTCGCCGGAGGTGTTTGCACGAACGCTGCACAGCGGCCATCTTGTGGGGGCCGTTTCGACGAGCGCAGAGGAGAGACGAACGTGGCAGCACATCCGAAAGAAGACCGGCTCCGGTCACTCAACCTGTTCAAGAAGGCCGACGACAAGGCCATCGATCACTTGGCATCCGCCGCCGACGAAGTGACGGTTCCCGCCGGGAAGGTCCTCATCCAGCAGGACCACAACCACAACGAGATCTACGTGCTGATGTCTGGCGCGGCGTCGGTGGTGGTGGAAGGCGAGGAGGTGGCGGAGATCCCGACCGGCGAGCTCGTCGGCGAGCTCGGCTTCTTCGTGCAGGGTCCCGCCAGCGCAACCGTGACGACGACCGCCGAGAGCGATCTACTCATCATTCCCTACAACCGATTCGATCAGATCCTGGGCGACAACCCCGACCTCGTGCGTAGCATCGCTGAGGAGCTGGCCGAGCGGCTCTACGCCATGGACGAGAAGATCAGCTGACTCCTAGCCGGCGGCGGGCACGACGCAGCCGATACCGACCGGTCAGAGCCCAGCGGCTTCGGCGAAGGCCCGCAGCTCGCGCTCGATGTCGCCCATCGGTTGGAACGCGACCTCGGTGATACCTTGTCGTCCGAGGCCGGCGAGCCGCTCGCCGAGCTCATCGGGTTCACATACCAGCGGGGCGATCGACATCGCTTCGCCGACTAGGACCTGACGGTCGATGTCGTTCAGCTCGGTCAGATGACCGGCGTGCAGCGAGAGGTGCCGAAGCTCGGGCGGGCCGGTGGAGGCCAGCTCGACGAAGCGTTCGGCGTTCGGCAGCCGATCGAGACGATCGTCGCCTTGCTCGAGGAACGCGTGGTAGGCGACCATCACCCCTGGCCCGGCCGTGGTGAGCACCCGGTCCGAGCCGGGTGACTCGCCGTCATCGAGGATCGTGCCGAACCCGAGCAGGATCACGTCGTCGATGCGGTCGTAGACCGCGTCGGGCCGGGGCCGCGAGGTGAACACCCCGCAGCCGAGATCGATCGCGGTCGCCAGTCCCCTGGGTCCGTTGACTCCGAGCACCCAGGGAACCTCGATCGGCCGATCCGGCCCCTGGTGTCGACCGTGGAGCATCCGAGCCGGTCTCCCGTCTACCTCGACGATCTCCCCGGCCAGCAGCCGGCGCACCTGATCGACCATACGTGGCATGTCCTTCCAACGGAGCGGCTTCTGACCCATCGCCCGTCTCCCGGTGAAGCCGGTGCCGACCCCGACGACGACCCGCTCGGCACCGACCAGGCCGACGAGCGTTGCGATGGCGGCCGCGGTGACCATCGGATGCCGGAGCGAGGGAATCAGCACGCCGGGGCCGAGCCGGATGCGTTCGGTTCGCACGGCGGCCAGGGCCATCGTCATCCAGCAGTCGAGCTGCAACGCCGGCGTGTCGTAGACCCACGCCGTGTCGTAGCCCAGAGCTTCGGCCAGGACGATGTGGTCCGGCGTTTCGGGAACGGGAGGAAAGGCAACGGAGAGCTTCATCGTCGCGATCCTGCCACGCCTGCCCGCTGCTCTCGCAATGGACCCGCCATCGCAATCCGCCATCGCGGTGGAACCGCCCTCGCAGTGGACCCGGCGGTGCCGGCCGAGCAAGCTGAACCGATGATCGTGACCATCAGGAACGGCGTGGTGCTCGACACCTCGGCGATGGCGTTCGTCGGCGAGCGGACGATCGTCATCGAGGGCGAGGCGATCGTCGACGTACTGGACACCTCGGGGAACATAGAGGCCGACCTCGACATCGACGCCGGCGGGCGGTTCGTCCTCCCCGGCTTCATCGACGCCCATGTCCACCACGTGATCACGACGATGGACTTCGCCCGGCTCCAGCGGCTGTCGGCGACCGAGCTGGCGATCGGGATGGCCTCGCTGGCGGCGGCGACGGTGCAGCGGGGCTTCACCACCGTCCGGGACACCGGCGGTGCGGTCGGCGATCTGGTCCGGGCCATCGAGGGGGGTCTGTGCTCCGGACCCCGGATCGTCCGGGCGGGGCGGACGTTGTCGCAGACAGGGGGTCACGGTGACTTCCGTTCCGAGCCGGCGCCGATCCCGGCGTGCGGCTGCCAGATCGATTCCAACAATCTCGGTCACGTGGTCGACGGGGTCGACGCCGTCCGTAAGGCGGCCCGCTACGAGCTGCGGGCGGGATCGGAGTTCATCAAGATCATGTCGTCGGGCGGCGTCGCGTCGCCGAGCGACCCGTTCGACAGCGTCCAGTTCACCGCCGAGGAGGTCGAGGCGATAACCACCGAGACCGACCATCGTCACACCTACACGACCTCACATGCGTACCTGCCCGACGCCATCCGGCTCGCCGTCGACAACGGGGTGCGCTGCATCGAGCACGGCAACGGACTCGACCGAGCAACTGCGGACCACCTGGTGGAGCTGGGGGTCGTGGTCGTGCCGACGCTCGTCACGTACAAGGCCATGCAGGAGGAAGGAGCGAAACTGGGTCTGCCCCAGATCAGCCTCGACAAGAACGACGGCGTCTTCGAGATGGGCCTCCGGGCGATCGGCATCGCTCGCGAGGCCGGGGTGGAGCTCGGGTTCGGCACCGACCTGCTCGGTGAGACGCAGGTGCGGCAGAACGACGAGTTCGCCATCAGAGGCGACCTCGAGCCGGCCGCCGACGTGCTGCGGTCGATGTATGTCACGAACGCGAAGCTGTGCCGGCTCGAAGGCCGGGTCGGCACGCTCGAACCAGGGGCGTTGGGTGACGTCGTCATCTCGGAGGTCGACCCGCTCGAGGAGCTGGCACAGCTCGCCCGACCGGACACCAACCTCCCGGTGATCATCCAGCGGGGCGAGCCGGTCAAGCACCTCCTCTGAGAACCCCGAGATTGGCTGTGGGTCAGAACAGCTCGGCCGCGGCCCGGGCGACGGTGAACCCGGCGCCGGAGCTGTGGCGGCAGGTGACGCCGGTGCGCTCGCTCTCGCACAGGATCTCGCCGACCGCCATCGCGCTGCCGTAGGGAAGCGCTTCGGCCGCCGTGTTCCACGGGAAGTCGGTGTAGCACGAG
>JAOTYQ010000150.1 GCA_029861725.1 Acidimicrobiia bacterium
TGCTGTGCGAGCACACCCCGGTCTGCACGTTGGCCTCATTCCCGCTGCGGCCCAGCGTGTAGACCGGGGTGTGCTCGCACAGCAGCAGGTGGTCGAGGTCGCCGTCGAAGAGCCGCTGCTGGAGATCCCAGGCTTCTGTGTAAGGGACGGAGCCGAGCCAACGCACCCGCAGGGCGTCCGCACCGGCGTCGCGCGGCGAGGCCAGCGATTGGCCGCTCGACCCAATGGTGTTGTCGGTGATGGTGCTCATGGTGCTTCCCCCGGAGCGGGGACCGGATACCGCTCAGGCCAGCTCGGCATCCCAGTCTCTAGTCTCCAGGATTTCCTTCGCCCTGGCGAGGAAAGCGGCCGCGTAGGCCCCGTCGATCGCTCGGTGATCCCAGGCCATCGCCAGCACCCCGACCGAGTGGATGGCGATCGACTCGTTGCCGTAGTCATCTTCGATGACGACCGGCTTCCGTTTCACGCCGTCGGTCGAGAGGATCGCGACCTGTGGTTGGTTGATGATCGGGAACTGCATCATCGTGCCGTAGCTACCGGCGTTGGTGAGCGTGAACGTCCCCCCCGACAGCTCGTCGGGTGAGAGCTGCTTCGACCGGGCCCGGCGGGCGATGTCGACGATGTCTCGGGCGATCGACCGCATGCGCTTGCCGTCGGCATCCCGCACGACCGGGGCCAGCAGGCCCTGGAAGTCCAGGTCGACGGCGATGGCCATGTTCACGAAGTTGTGAACGACCAGTTCGCGGTCGCCCACCGAGGCGTTCAGGTGCGGGTACTCGCGGAGGGCGTCGATGGTCGCACGACAGATGAACGGCAGGTAGGTCAGGCTGAAGCCTTCGAGCTCTTTGAACTCGGGACCGCTGGCCCGGCGCACGTTCTCCACGTTCTCGTAGTCGACCTCGATGGCGGTGAGGGTGTGGGGAGCCACCGACTTCGACATGACCATGTGCTCGCCGGTCCGGAGCCGGATGTTCGACAACGGTACGACGGCGTCGCGAGCACCGGCCTGAACGAGCGGCGCCATCGCGGCTGCCGCCGGTGCCGGGGTCGGGGCCGCGACGGGAGCGGGGGCAGGTGCGGCATTGACCGGGGCGGGAGCGCTCGGAGCCGCCGGGGCCGGCGTCGGTGCGGCCGGAGGAGGGGCTGCTGCGCCTTCCTCCACCGGTTGGAGCTGGTTCGCCTCGATGTAGCGCTGCACGTCGTCACGACTGATGCGGCCGCCGAGCCCGGTGCCCTGGATCTGGTCGGGGTCGATGCCGTACTCGCCGATCAATCGACGTACGACTGGCGACAGCACCTTGCCCTGGGTGACCGTGCTGTCGGGCGCCGGTGGGGCCGGAGCGGGCGCCTGCGCCTCGTGAACGGGCTCCGCAGGAGCTGGGGCGGGGGCGGGAACGGCGTTGGCCGGAGCGGGTGCCTCGGCGGCGGGAGCGGCGTTGGCTTGGGGCGCAGGGGCCGGTGGGGCTACAGCCGCAGCCGGCGCCTCGGCCGCAGGGGCAGCCGGCGCGGCGGGGGGAGGCGGAGCGGCAGCTGGCGTTGCGGGGGCCGCCGATGCCGGTGCTGCGGCCCCGTCGCCCAGCACGGCGAGGACCGTTCCGACCTCGACCGTCTCACCCTCCGGCACTCGTATCTCCGTGATCGTTCCGCTCAACGGCGACGGGACCTCGGTATCGACCTTGTCGGTCGACACCTCGAACAACACCTCATCTTGGGCGATCGCGTCCCCGACCTGCTTGAACCATCGGGTGATGGTCCCTTCGGTGACGGTCTCACCCAGCTGGGGCATTTCAATATCGGCCACGGCGATCGGCTCCTGTCGGTGTTGGCGGGTTGGTAGGCGGACGTGGTTGGCGGCGGGCTAGCCGTGGAGGGAGCGACCGGTGAGCGCGAGGACGCTCTCGCCGAACAGCTCGCTCATCGTGGGGTGGGGCTGGATGAACTGGGCGACCTCGCTGACCGTGGCCTCCCAGTTGATCGCCAGGTAGCCCTGGCCCAGCTGCTCGGTCACCCATGGACCGACCATGTGAACCCCGAGCAGCCTCCCCCCGGTGCCGTCCGGCTGCTTCTCGGCGATGACCTTGACCAGGCCGTCGGTCTCCCCCACGATCATGGCCCGGCCATTGCCGGTGAAGCGGTGCTTCGAGACGACGACGTCGTAGCCGGCGTCGCGGGCTGACTGCTCGGAGTGCCCAGCGAAGGCGACCTCGGGATGGCAGTAGATGCACCACGGGACCTTGTCGTAGGCGATCGGGGTCGTGTCCTCTCCGAGGATGTCGGTGATGATCAGGATGCCCTCGGCGAAGCCCACGTGGGCGAGCTGGGCGGTGTCGACGACGTCGCCTGCCGCCCACACGCCGGGGACGGCAGTCCGGCAGTTCTCATCGACCTCGATGAAGCCCCGATCGTCCACCCCGATCTGGGTGGCTTCGAGTCCGAGCGACTCCGACGCCGGCCGGCGGCCGACCGACATGACGACCGTGTCGACGGTGATCGTCTCGCCGTCGCCGTAGCTGAGGGTCACCGAGTCGGGGCCGCTGACCTGGCCGGTGACCGCAACCCCGGTGTGGATCTCGATGCCCCGCTTCTTGAAGGAGCGCTCGACGACCCGGGTTGCGTCCTCGTCACAGCCGGGGAGGATCTTGGGCATGAACTCGAGGATCGTGACCTTGGTCCCCAGGTCGGCCATCATCGACGCGAACTCGCAGCCGATCGCGCCGCCGCCGATCACGACGGCCGACGCCGGCAGCGACTCGATGGAGAGCAGCTCGTCGGACGTGACGATCAGCCGGTCGTCGATCGGGAAGCCATCGAGGGTCCGGGGCACCGAGCCTGCCGCCAGGATCACGGCGTCGCCGGTGATCGACACCTCACCGGACGACCCGCCGGCGATGCTGACCGTTCGGTGATCGGCCTCCAGGCGACCGGTGCCGTCGAAGAGTGTGACCTTCCTGCCCTTGAGCAGACCGGTCAGACCGCCGACCAGCCGATCGACGATCGCCTGCTTGCGGGTGAGCGTCGTCTGCCACTCGAGGCCGAGGGGATTGACCCGTACACCGAACTCGCCAGCGTGGTTGACCGTGCGGGCCACCGACGCAGTCTCGAGCAGCTCCTTGGCCGGTATGCAGCCGACATTGAGGCAGGTCCCGCCGAGCTTGTTCTTCTCGATGAGGGCGATGGTCAACCCGGCTGAGGCGCCGTAGAGCGCGGCGGCGTAGCCCGCCGGTCCACCGCCGACGACGACGACGTCAAAGTGCTGGCTGGTCACGAGCGGAAACCTCCTAGCCGGTCTGCGGCGAGCCTACCGGGTGAGCGAGGTCCGCTCGCGACCGCGCTGCGGTCACCGGACGTGGTCGGTGGAGCGGTCACAGCAGGAGGAGCTGGACGGCAAACGCTCCGAGAATGGCCAGCCCGCAGGCCAACGACAGCAACAACAACAGCCGCGTGCTCACCCATCAGAGCCTATGACGCAGCGGCGGTCGACGGCACCGAATCCGCCCGGTCCGCCGATCGCCGTCGGCGCCCTCTACTGTTGGGACCGCGTCGCCAACGGCGAGCGAGCTCGGACGGGAACGCACGCCGTCAGCGAGAACAGGAAGGATCCAAGAGTGGACGTGGTCATCAGCGGTTCGAGCGGGCTGATCGGCTCGCGGTTGGGTCCGGCCCTCGCTCGGGCCGGCCACCGGCCGATACGTCTCGTGCGACGCAAGCCCAAGCCGGGGGCCGACGAGATCGAGTGGCTCCCCGACGGGGGCCACATCGACGCGGCATCGCTCGAGGGCGTGGACGCCGTCGTGCACCTCGCCGGTGCCGGCATCGGTGACAAGCGTTGGAACGACAGCTACAAACGACTCCTGGTCACGAGCCGCACCGAGCCGACAGCGCTGCTGGCCAAGACGCTGGCGTCGCTGTCGAAACCGCCGTCGGTGCTGCTCTCGGGATCGGCCATCGGCTACTACGGCGACCGGGACGACGAGGTCCTGAGCGAGTCCAGCGAGTCCGGCTCCGGGTTCCTGCCGGAGCTCGTGCGCCAGTGGGAGGCGGCGACCGAACCGGCGGCCGCGGCGGGGATTCGCACCACCCATCTCCGCACCGGGATCGTGCTGTCGGCCACCGGCGGAGCGCTGGGGAAGATGCTGCCGTTGTTCAGGTTCGGGCTCGGCGGCCGATTTGCCTCGGGTCGCCAATACATGTCGTGGATCACGGTCGACGACGAGGTGGCGGCGATCGAGTTCCTACTCGGCTCGGACGTGGCCGGACCGGTCAACCTGACGTCACCGAATCCGGTGACCAACGCCACCTTCACCGACACGCTCGGCTCGGTGCTCGGCCGACCGACGGTGCTGCCCGTGCCGGCGTTCGGACCGAAGCTGGTGCTGGGGGCAGACATGGCTCAAGCCCTGCTGTTCGACAGCCAGCGAGTCCACCCCGACGCCCTGACCGAGGCCGGCTACGGCTTTCACCATGCCGAGCTGGTGGACGGCCTCCGGGCCGTGCTCGCCGAGGACGGCTGAGCTCATGAGCGGCGACGACCGCATCGTCTCGGTGAGCCGCGTCATCGACGCCGAGCCGTCGGAGATCTTCGACCTCCTGGCCGACCCGGCCCAGCACCGCGTGTTCGACGGCTCGGGCACGGTGCAGGCAAGCCGCGGCGGCAATCCCGAGCGGTTGAGCCTCGGGGCCCGCTTCGGCATGGACATGAAGCTGGGTGTGCCATACCGCATCACGAACGAGGTGGTCGAGTTCGAGGAGAACCGGCGCATCGCGTGGCGCCACTTCGGGCATCACATCTGGCGGTACGTGCTCGACGAAGTCGACGGCGGAACCAAGGTCACCGAGTCGTTCGACTGGGGGTCCTCACGGTTCCCGCCGGTGTACGAGTGGGTCGGTTACCCAGCCAAGCACCGGCTCAACATGGCTCAGACGCTCGAGCGCCTCGAGCAGCACCTCACTGCGTGACGGCGACCTGCGGATAGAACGCGACGTGGTCCTTGATCTCGGCTGCGGCGTCCTTGGGCTCGTGGTAGGTCCAGGCGACGTCGGCCAGTGCGCGGTCCCCCACCGTCACCGTGTAGTAGCTCGCAGTGCCCTTCCAGGGGCAGCCGGTGGTCAGCTCGGTCTCGGAGAAGTAGTCCCAGTTCACCGACTCGGGGGGGAAGTAGTGGTTGCCCTCCACGACGACGGTGCTGTCGGATGCAGCGATGACGGTGCCATCAACGGTTGCTGTTGCCATGGCCAGCTAAACCAAACTCGACCGGTCAGGTATTCCAACCGGATGTCACAAGGCGATCACGCCGAGACCGGCGAGCTCGGCCTCATCGGTCAGGCTGTCGTCACCGACGACGATCGCCCCTACCGTCGCAGCCCACAGCCACCGGTTCCGCTCACGGATGGACGGGCCCGGCTTGGAGGGGTCGCCGTCGAGGGTGACCACCCACGTCGAGGCTTCGACCGCCGCATCGAAGCGGGCCCGGTCGCCGGCCGACCACACCCGCACTGGGTCGGGATAGGGCAGCACCACCCCGACCGGCAGGCCGGCCCCGAGCGCGGCCTCGGCGCCGGCGAGCTCGGCTCCGAGGCGGAGCCCGGACACGACGACATCGTTGTCGCCATCGAGGCTGGCGATCGCCGACCGCAGCTCGTCGAGCTGATCGCTGTCGAGGTCGCGACTCCCGGTGATGGCGATCGCCCGCTCCACCGGCCACGGAGGCTCGGGACCACCCACCGCCCCGATCGCGACGCCCTCCGCCGGGAGCCGCTCCTTGAGGCGGCTCACCTCGGCCACGGCGAGCTGGTCGGCGAGCTCGTTCAGCTCGTTACCGGCGTGCCCCTTGACCCAGGTGAAGCTCAGGTCGTCGGACCGCTCGAGGTAGAGGTCGATCAGGGGCTCCCACAGGTCGCGGTTGGCGACCGGTTTCTTCTGGGCGTTCTTCCACCCCCGGGCCCGCCACCCCTCCCACCACCGGTCGTTGAAGCAGTTCACGACGTAGGTCGAGTCGGAGTAGATGTCGAGCGGTCCGCTCAGCGCTTCGACCGCCCGCAGCACGGCGGTCAGCTCCATCCGTTGGTTCGTCGTATCGGCCTCGCCGCCGGCATTGTGGCGGCCGTCCTCGGTGATCCAGGCCCAACCACCAGGGCCAGGATTGCCCGAGCACGCTCCGTCGGTGAATACACGCATCGTCCTCAGCTTGCCCGGAGCCGGAGGACCCTCCCACCCGGCCCGGTCGATGGTCACGGCTCGCCGAATGAAGGGACTTCACTGGCTACGATTGCGGTTCCACCCTCTAGAGCATCGACCGCAGCACTCGGCCGGTGCCCCCGCTCATCCAGAAGGGGAACAACCAGGCCATGACGACCGACGGGTTTCTCAGCCAGCTCCCTGACATCGATCCAGAGGAGACCGTGGAGTGGCTCGAATCGCTCGATGCCGTCACCGAAGCCGAGGGGAAGACCCGCGCTCGGTATCTGCTAGGGCGCCTGAACCAGCACGGCCGGCAGCTCCAGCTTGGTAACGCCGAGGCGGTCTCGACCGACTACGTCAACACGATCCCGACCGAGCAGCAACCGTTCTTCCCCGGTGACGAGGCCCTGGAGCGGAAGCTTCGATCCTATATCCGATGGAACGCAGCGGCGATGGTCGTGCGGGCCAACAAGCGGGCCGACGGGATCGGCGGTCACCTCTCGACGTTCGCGTCATCGGCCCCGCTCTACGAGGTCGGCTTCAACTGGTTCTTCCGGGGCAAGGAGGACGGCACCCCGGGCGATGCCGTGTACTTCCAGGGGCACGCCGCGCCCGGCGTCTACGCTCGAGCGTTCCTCGAGGGCCGGCTCACATCCGACCAGCTCGACAACTTCCGCTTCGAGGTCGGCGGCAACGGACTGTCGAGCTACCCGCATCCCCGGCTCATGCCGCACTTCTGGGAATACCCGACGGTGTCGATGGGGCTCGGCCCGATCAACTCGCTCTACCACGCACGCTTCCTCAAGTATCTCCAGAACCGGGCGATCGACGAGACGAGCCAGAGCAGGGTGTGGGCCTTCCTCGGCGACGGCGAATGCGACGAGCCGGAGACTCTCGGCTCGATCTCCCTCGCCGGCCGGCATGGGCTCGACAACCTCACGTGGGTGATCAACTGCAACCTGCAGCGCCTCGACGGGCCGGTACGGGGCAACGGCAAGATCATCCAAGAGCTGGAGGCCGTCTTCCGTGGCGCCGGCTGGAACGTGATCAAAGTGGTGTGGGGCGGCCGGTGGGACGAGCTGCTCCAGCGAGACATCGACGGCGTCCTGCTCAACAAGATGAACACGACGGTCGACGGCGAGTTCCAGCGCTACGCCGTCGAGAGCGGGGCCTACATCAGAGAGAAGTTCTTCGGCCCCGATCCTCGGTTGCGGCGACTCGTCGAGCACCTGAGCGACGACGACCTTCGCAACCTGCCCCGGGGTGGGCACGATTACCCGAAGGTCTACGCCGCCTACAAGGCAGCAACCGAACACGAAGGCCAGCCGACGGTCATCCTGGCCAAGACGATCAAGGGCTGGACGCTCGGTGAGGGGTTCGAAGGCCGAAACGCCACCCACCAGATCAAGAAGATGACGAAGGCTCAGCTGCTCACGCTGCTGGATCGCCTCGCACTGACCGACGAGCTGGCCGAGGAGGAGCTGGAGGACGGGATGCCCCCCTACATCCGTCCTGCTCCGGACAGCACCGTGCACCAGTACATGATGGATCGCCGCAAAGCCCTCGACGGTCCCCTACCCCAGCGAGGCCTGGCGATCCGCCGCCCGTTGCCAGCGCCCACCGACGTGCCGTTCAAGACCTTCGAGGAGGGCTCGGGAGGACGAGCGGTGTCGACCACGATGGCGTTCACGTCGATGCTCCGGGACCTGATGCGGGAGGACGGCTTCGGCGACCGGGTGGTACCGATCGTGCCCGACGAAGCCCGGACCTTCGGCATGGACTCGTTGTTCCGCGAGTTCGAGATCTACGCCCCGTTCGGCCAGATGTACGAACCGGTCGATCACGAGCTGCTGCTCAGCTACAGCGAAGACTCCGATGGTCAGATCCTGGAGGAGGGGATCACCGAGGCCGGTTCGATGGCCAGCTGGATCGCGGCGGCAACGAGCTACGCCCATCGCGGTGTCCCGATGGTGCCGTTCTACACCTTCTATTCGATGTTCGGCTTCCAGCGTGTCGGCGACCTGATCTGGTCGGCGGCCGACTCCCGGGCCCGCGGCTTCCTGATGGCCGCCACCGCCGGGCGCACCACGCTCGCCGGTGAGGGGCTCCAGCACCAGGACGGCCACAGCCTGCTGTACGCCTCGGCCGTGCCGTCCTGCGAGGCCTACGATCCCGCCTTTGCCTACGAGGTGGCGGCCATCGTGAAGGACGGCATTCGCCGGATGTACACCGACGGCGAAGACGTCTTCTTCTACCTCACGATCTACAACGAGAACTACGAGCAGCCGCCCCAGCCGCCGGGCGTGGCCGCCGGCATCCTCCAGGGTCTCTATCGCTGGTCGCAGGGCGACGCATCGAAGCGGCTACGGGCCACGATCCTGTTCTCCGGCCCGTCGCAGGGTCCGGCCCGCGAGGCCCAGGCCGAGCTGGCGGAGCGGTGGAACGTCGGCGCCGACCTGTGGAGTGCGACATCGTACAAGCGCCTGCGGGAGGAGGGCCTGGCCGCCCAGCGGTGGAACAGGCTCAACCCGACGAGTGAGCCGCGGCGGCCACTGGTCACCCAGCTGCTGGCCGATGCCCCCGGCCCGGTGGTCGCCGTGTCCGACTACGTCCGCGCGCTGCCCGAGCTGATCGCAGGGTTCGTCCCTCAGCGCTTCGTCGCCCTGGGCACCGACGGCTACGGCCGCTCCGACACCCGGGAGGCACTCCGGTCGTTCTTCGAGACCGACATGCCGAGCATCGTGATCACCGTCCTCCACGAGCTGGCCCAGAGCGGCGCCATCGACACCTCGGTGGTGGTCGACGCCGTCGAGCACTACGGCATCGACCGAGGGACCGTCCCGCCCTGGCAACGCTGAGCACCGAAACGGCGTGGGTTGGCGGTGGGTCAGAGCTCGTCGTCCTGCATGGCCTCCTGTCGACCGAGCCAGCCGAGGAGCACGGCAACCGCCCGGGGATCGTGGCGCAGCTGGTGGCCGCCTCCGCCGATGATCCGAAGGTCGGCCCGCCGATGGGCGTCGGCGAGGAGCCGGGCGTCGAAGTGGGGCACCAGCTCGTCCTCGGAGCCATGGAGCACGAGGAGCGGGCGGGGATTGAGCATCTCGGCCGCCTCGACCGCCCGAATCCGGCGCAGCTGGGCCTTCCAGGCGTCGACATCGGCCGGGAAGGTCGCGTCGGAGATCGCCCCGACCCGCTTGGCGTGGGCCAGGAGCCGGTTGGGATTGGCGGCCCAGTCGTCGAAGTCGGCCGGTGAACCGGCGACCGCTACGCCGCTCACCTGCACGTCATAGGCGGCGGCGATCAAGCCGACCGCCCCGCCGGTTCCGAAGCCACAGACCCAGATCCGTTCGGGCGAGCTCCGCCCGTGCAGGTACTCGACCGCCGCATGCACGTCGTCGATCCATCCGAGCAAGCTGAAGTCACCGGTTGACTCACCGCAGCCCCGGAAGCGAACGGCGAGTGCGGTCCAGTGGAGCTGCGCGGCGGCCCGGTCGGCCAACTCCGGAAGGTCGGCCCCGATCCGATCGGCCCACACCTCGCCCGACGGGAAGCCGTGGAGGAAGACGACCGCGGTGTTGCCGACCTGGGTCTCGTCGTCGGGCTCGGCCAGGTGGGATTCCAGCTCGACACCGTCGGTCGATGCGATCCTTGGCTTCTCGGAGGTCACGTCGGGCGACCTGCTCCTGCCCGCACCGCTCGCCGCCGGTCGATCACTCCGAGCCGGTCGGTTCGTAGGGTCGATACCCGCGGTTCCGGGCTTCGGCGAGCGTGTCTGGCGCGAAGCAGGTGAACGTCCCGGCTTCGAGCAGGTCGTCGATCGGGGCGGAATCGGTCAGCTCGTCGACGTCGTAGACGAGCTGGGTTCGCTTGTCGCCGAGGAAGCGGAAGTGTTGGAATTTCCCTGGGCGTTCCATCGACTCCGGAGCGTAGCGGCAGTTCCGATCGGCTCTCAGCCAAAGGTGATGGCTGTTCCGATTGGCCCTCACTCAAAGGTGATGGCTGTTTCGATTCGCCCTCACTCAAAGGTGATCGCTACGGAGCCCAGGCCGGCGTACGTCGCCTCCCACCGCTCGCCGGCCCGGACCGGTAGCCGACAGAAGGCCCCGGTGATCACCCGGTGGCCAGCTTCGATGCGCCGGCTGTGGTGGCCCAGGACTTCGACGAGGCGGGCCAGGGACGCCCAGTGGTCGTCGAGCTCGTCACCGCTGACGCCGCTGTAGCGAACCTCGCCGTCGCAGCGGAGCTCGACCGCGACCGAGTTGAGGTCGAGGCTTGCATGGTTCGCACCATCGCCGACGACGATCCCCCACTGCGACAGATTGTCCGCGACTGCGAGGGGAAAGTCACCCCTGGCCGAGCCGGGGCGATTCTCGTTGAGCTCGAACCCGGCGTGGACCGAACCGACCGCCACCGGCAGCTGGGACGGGTCGTCGACGGGTCGGGCGAACACGAAGCACAACTCGGGCTCGATGTGGGGCTCGGTCATCAGGTCGGCCGCCAGCGTGGCGCCCGAGTTCTGGATCCTGGCCTTGAGGATGTGCCCGAAGGGTCGGGCGTCGGCGCCGAGTGCGGAGCGGGCCCGAGGCGAGGTCAGCCCCACCTTCCAACCGCCCAGCTCGGCCCCGGTGCGCAACCTGCGGCCGAGGTTGGTGAGCTGGATGGCGAGGGCATCATCGAGGGTGAGCCGTGCCTGCCACCGGTCGGGAGCATGATCTCCGGCTTCGGCCGCGTCCCAGAGGTCGGCGGCGGCTGCATCGACATCGACTCGCATGACCGCGGCATCTTAACTCAGCGCCTTAACTCAGCGCTCGACTCGGCGCCTCAACTCGGCGCCTCGACTCGGCGCCTCAACTCGGCGCTCGAGACGCGACGAGAGGAGACCACCGGTTCCAGGAACCTGCGCGTCTCCTCTCGCCTGCTTCGTGTGCTGGAACCCGGACGGTCGCGGTC
>JAOTYQ010000151.1 GCA_029861725.1 Acidimicrobiia bacterium
GCCGGATGGCCAGGTGAGCCCATGGGCTCAACGCACCGGCGAACTCCTTTCCAGTAGTAGGAATGTAGTCGTGGGCACCCCGAACATCACGTCCCGAGCCGGGCACCCCGACTTCCTCGACCTGCCGTGGTCGCTCCCTCTGGACCAGTGGGAAGACGAACACATCGTCGAGCTGCCGACCGGGATCCACCGCCCTGTCGTCCGCTTCGTCGTCTACGACGACAGGATCTACGCGATCAAGGAGCTCCCGATCGCGCTGGCGCGTCACGAGCACGACACCCTGCGTCGGCTCAGCTCGATGATCCAGCCCATTGCCGCCGCGATCGGCGTGGTCGAGCGGACGTGGGCAGATCCGAGCGAGGAGATCTCTGGCGCCGTGATCACTCGGTACGTCGACTTCTCGTTCACCTACCGGGAACTGGTAGAGGGTGGCGGATTCGGGCGCAACCGGAACCGACTCCTGGACGCCTTCGCCGGTCTGCTGGTCGAGCTCCACCTTGTTGGCTGCTTCTGGGGGGACTGTTCCCTTTCCAACGTTCTCTACCGCTGGGACGGGGGCGCCATCCAGGCGATCATGATCGACGCGGAGACCAGCGAGCTGCACGACGGGCTGAGCGATGGCCAGCGCCTTCACGACCTCGACGTCATGCGCACGAACGTGGCCTGGGGGATGGCGGATATCGCCGCATCGGAGGGCATCGAGCTCGCCGAGGCCGATCTCACCCTCGGCGACGACATCATCAACCGGTACGAAGGCCTCTGGGATGAGCTGCAATCTGATGTGACGTTCGCGCCCGGCGAGCAGTACCGCGTCCACGAAAAGGTCCAACGGCTCAATGACTTGGGGTTCGAGGTCGCTGACCTGCAGTTCCGACCGACGCCCGATGGTGAGCAGCTGGTTGCCAAGATCCGGCTGGCGGTCGGAGGCAGGACATACCACTCAGGCCAGCTCCGGACGTTGACCAACGTCGAGGCAACCGAGCACTCGTCTCGCCGCATCCTTGCCGACCTACACCACTACGTCGCAGCCAACAGTGACCGGTCGGCCACCGGCAAGTCGGTCGCAGCGATCCGATGGCGGGTCAACTGGTTCGAGCCGCTGATCGAGCGGCTATTCGCTGACTTCCCCGGCCAGAGCGCGGTCAACCGCTACGCCGACTTCCTCCACCACCGCTACTTGATGGCAACGGACGAGGGTCGAGACCTCGACAACGATGAGGCCTACGAGCGATGGGTGGCCCAAGGCGGCCCCGGCATCGACTCAGGAACGCTGCCCCCGGAATCGAAGCCCCTACGCGGTTGACCTCTCCGCCCGACAACGGCGCGAACGCCGCCACACCGACCACGCTGGGGCCGGTCGTATCGAACGCGCGATCGCCGGTAACCAGCCACACCACCACACCAGGGCCCGCCGCCGCCAGAACGACGACAGCCCACTACCGCCAAGTCACCGGGCGATGGTCGCCCACCGCATCCAGGACCGGCAACGATCCGCTGACTGCCGGTCCAGGCGGAGCAACACCGTGGCCGCGATGATCGGGCCAACACCGGAAGCAAGACGGAGCCAGCTCGTCGGCGGCTCGGTCGCTGATGCGCCAGAGACCCAGGCTGCCCCCAGCAGCACCCAGGTCCAGCACAGCGCACCGGCGAAACACCAGACCACACGAAACGACGTCATCTGACGGCCAGCAACGAGTTCCGACCAGAGTCGGGTGGGGTTGCCGGTGAGGAACGGTTGCTCCACGCTCTTCGTATGGATTCCACCCCCGGATCTTTGACCGAGCTCACTCACGCGTTCCTCGTCGACCAGTTGAGGCACCTCGGGTCACACGAGTTCGTGACCATCGGGTTCTCGAACACACCGCTGGTAGCGATGGAGATCGGCCGAACCGAATCCAGCGACCTCGAAGTGCGGGTCCCGCCACGGCTCCCGACAACGCCGCTCACCGCGCCGATGCGGAACAAACTCCTCCAGGCCGGGTTCACCTCGGGCGACCCAGCCAATCCCCTCGAGCCCTGGATCCGCCCTGCCAGCGACGTCGAAACAGCAATACAAAGCGCCCTCACCATCCTGAGAGAGGTCTTCGACGCCACGATCGACAACACCGTCAACCTCTTGCACGGCAGCCACCGGGCAGAGCACGAAGCAAACCAACGCCTCGACGAGCTCCGGGACCGGGTCGGTTCGCTACTGGCTGCCATCACCGGCCATCAGCTCACGATGGACGCCGAGGGTGACTTCATCTGCCCCTTCGACCACACCCAGGTCATCATCGCCCCCCGAGTAGCTCCCGGTGCGATCTCACTCGTCCGGGTCATCGCCATCACCAACACCGGCGTCAACGTCAGCCCCGACCTCGGGCTGATGCTGGCCCGACTGAACTTCGGGCTGATGTTCGGACGATTCGCCCTCGACGTCGAACACCGAGCCATCCTCTTCGACGAAACCCTCCTCGGTGACGACATCACCGTCGACCAACTCCGATTCACCATCGACGTCGTAGCCGAAACGACAAGCCAATGGGATGCCCGATTTCAGCAGATGTTCGGCGGGAGAACCCACCAAGACTTCGAAGAAACCGAACGCCAAGCCGTCACCAAACCCGGCAACATCCCGAGCCCCTACCTCTGACCACCACGCTGCTGGTGCCTCTCCGCCGACGGAGGGCGACACCCCGCCTACGACAGGCCCGACGGCGAGCCCGGATCTTGGGCCCTACTCGCCGGCAACCGACATCGATCTCTGGATTCGGACCGGGGGACCGGGATGGCCCGGCCTGGTGAGGGGGATCCCTCCGTCCTTGCGGCTAGTCCATGGATTCGGCAACTTGGAGGGTCGGACTCGCATTCCGTCCCACCTGGCGGTCCGGCGGACCCCTCAGGGAACCCAGGCCACCGCCGGAGGATGGCTATGCGGTGGCGGCCTTGGCCGCAGCGCCGGGAACGGGCTCGGCCGCGGCGTCGGCATCCTTCGAGCGAGTCTTGGGTAGCAGGAACAGGAGCGCGATCAGGACGGAGCCGGCGGCTGCTGCGGCCGCCATCCAGTTGACCGAGTTGAACCCCCACCGGTCGGCGAACACGCCGCCGAGCACGCTGCCGAGGAAGCTGCCCAGCGCCGAGCAGCCGATGAGCCAACCGTTGGCCGCTCCCGCCGGGAACGTGGCGAAGCCGACCGCGGTGGACGGCTGAGCGAGGCGGGCAAACGGGCTTCCCTGGTAGAGGAGCTGCATGCAGGCGATGGCCACGATCACGGCCGAGCTGGCGAGCCAGCCAACCAGGGCCATCCCGAGGGCGCCGCCGAGCCGGAGGATCAGCCCGGCGTTGTAGACCGCCGGCGCGCCGGACCGGGCCATCCACCGCCCGGCCGGGAAGAAGAGGACGATGTTGAGCAGCCCAGCCACGGCGATCAGTGTCGAGGTGCCGCTCTCGCTGATCCCGTACACGTTCGGCAGGATGTTCGAGATCTGGTTGTTGATGCCGTTGTTAGCCACCGAGGTGAGCGTCGAGACCAGCAGGAACACTCCGAACGCCGACCAAAGCACGGCCGAGAGCCCGATCTTGCCGCCGTCGGCGGCATCGTCGTAGCTCGGAGCGGCTTCGTCCATGACCCGGTGCACCCGCTTCTCCGGACCGCTCGACGTCGCCAGCACCGCAAGAAACAGCAACGCGCTCACGACAGCGGCCAGCCAGAACCGATTGGAGAACGACCACTCGGCCTGCACCGCAGCAGTGGTCAGCACACCCCCGACGACCTGACCCGCCGGCATCATGAGCGAGTAATAGGTCATCCGCTTGGCCTCGAGCCCCTGGCTGAGCCCGGCTCCGACCACGAAGACCGGCGCCACCGCCGAGATCGCTGCGACCGACACTCCGAGGATGATCGCGTCGAGCGCGAAGAGCGCCGACGACTCGGCGGCCCCGGCGAAGAGGGCGAAGCCGAGCCCCATGCCGAGGATGCCGCCGCACATCACGGCGCGATGGGCCCGGTACTTGTCGGCGAAGCTCCCGAGCACCGGCCCGAGCACCGCCCCCAGGCTGATGACAGCCATGACGACACCGGACGCGGTCACGTCGTCGGTCGTCTCGGTCACGTACGGAGGGATGAGCAAGGCGATGAACGCCGAGAATCCGGCGCCAACAGCGAAGTTCGAGAGCATCCACCACTCGAAGGACGGCCCGGCCTCGGTCGACGACGTTGCTGTTCCGGTCGATGCGTCCGTCATGGTGGTCTCAGGGTCACCGACTTGCGGGACGGGCGGATCACCCCGGTTGGGTGAGCGAAACCCGACGGTGGACGTTCCCACCCACACGGGGTGAGGACGGGTCCGCCCGGACCTGGGACGATCGGGCCGTCACGACCCTGGACCATCAGGAGACCAGCCATGAGGCTCTTCGCCATCGTCGCAGCAGGACTCGCCGCTCTGGCCATCTGGCGTCGGAAGGAGGTCGTCACCCGAGCGAGGCGAGCCTCCCAGTCCGCAGGCGAGCTCGCATCCTCCGCCCGAGCGAAGATCGGGCGCTCCGGTGACGAGGCCGAACGTGAAGCTGGTGAACCGGTCGAAGCTTCGAGCGAGGCGCCCAACGCCCCAGGCGACGAGACCGCGGCCACCGGCGATGAGACCGCCGCGGCCGCTACCGGCGACGGGCCGGCCGCCGGGGCAGCGGTCGCCGAGGCGGATTCCGACCAGCCCTCGGTATAGGCGCCATCGTGAGCGACGACCGGTCGGCCGACGAGCAGCTCCCGGCTCCTCTGAGCGACGAGCCGGGACGGACCCGGTTGGCGGTCTCGCCGGTACAGCGTCAGCTTGCGATCCGGGTTGGTGCGGCCTCCGTCATCGGCGTGATCACCGGGATCGTCGTGCTCGCCCTCGAGCACGCGGTCGACGATGTGCTCGAGGTGCTCTTCGAGCAGCCGGCATGGGTGCCGGCGGCCGTCGTCGTCAGTGGCCTGCTGGTCACGGCGCTGCTCGTGCAGACGATCGGCGGGCGATCGAGCGCGACGACCGAGCTGTATGTCGAGGAGTACCACCGACGCGAACCCTCGGTGGAGACGAAGCACGCCCCGGGCCGGCTGCTGGCCGCCTTCACGACGCTGGCGTCGGGCGGCCCTCTCGGCATGGAGGGCCCGGCGGTCTACACTGGCACGGCCGTCGCCGCCTTCGCTCGGCAACGATGGGCGGCCGTGCTCGGCGACGCCTATCACGCCATGCTCATCGCAGGTGCAGCTGCCGGCATCGCCGCTGTCTTCAAGGCACCGGCGGCGGGCGCGATCTTCGCAATGGAGGTACCGTTCCGGGGCCGGCTCGCCGGTGAGCGGATCCTTCCCGCCATCTTCGGGTCGGCCACCGGCTACCTGACGATGGCCTCGATCGATGGGGTGAAGCCCGAAGCCGAGCTGCCGCTGGTGGAGCTCACCTACGGCCGAGCCTTCGGCAGCGTGATCCTCGGTGTGATCGTCGGCGTGGCTGCCATCGGGGTGATCGCTCTGGTGGAGCGGGCCGAGCACGTCACGACGACCCGGTCCCCCTGGGTTCGGGCCGTCGTGGCCGGTCTGGCGCTCGCCACCCTCTATGCGATCGGCAGGGCGGCGACGGACGAACCCGTTGCCCTCGCGTCGGGGAACTCGGTGATCGACTGGGCCATCGAGCCGGACCACGCGGTGGGTCTGCTGGTCCTGGTCTTCGTGCTCCGGGCCGCCGGCCCGGCGATCGCGATCGCTGGCGGCGGCGTCGGCGGTTTGTTCATCCCCCTGATGGCCGCCGGGGCAGTCATCGGTCGCCTGTTCGCCGACGCACTGGGCGCCGAGGACGTGGCCCTCTACGTGATCGTCGGCGCTTCGACCATGCTCGGCGCCGGCTATGCCGTCCCGCTGACGGCAGTCGTCTTCGTCGCCGAATACACCGGCCAGGCGGGACTGATCGTGCCTGGCCTCTTGGCCGTGGCGACCATGCGGCTGGTCGTCGGACGACGATCGGTCAGCCCGGCGCAGCGACCCTGATGGGCGGAGTGACGCTCACACGCCAGGCCGACGCCCGCCGGCGACCTATCGCTCGACCTCATCCGCGTCGTGTTCGGCGCCGAGCGCAATCGCCGCGCTAGCGAGGAGGTCCCGGTGCACCCGGGAGAACCGGCTGAGGGTGACGAGGCCCGCGAAGAAAGGCCAGGAGCCCGTAGAACAGGCGCCAGATGACGACGGCAGGCCCGATCTCGGACGCCGCGATGCCCACCGACCGCAACGAGACGACGAGGAGCACGTACGTGAGCCCGAGGTTGAGGCTGACCGCCAGGAGGCCGATCGGCCACCGCTGGCGAACGACGGCATAGGCGGGTGCACGCCGACGCCCCGACCAATGGGGCTCGGCTTCGGCTTCGCCCGTCATCGTGGACCTCCTGTTTCGAGCCTGTCATTCCAACTCGGTGATCGACTGCGAGACGTCTCGTAGTGCTTGGTCGAGCGAGGTCCGGGCCTTGCTCAGCTGCAGTGCGGTCGCGTCGAGGAGGGCCGTGCTCGGATGGAGCGAGGTGAGTCGGAGCCGGCGCTCGGTCTGGACCAGGCTGGTCAGGTTCTCAGCCTCGACCGAGGCCCTGCGCAACAACTGGGCGACGCGCGGCGACGGCGCGCCGATCTCGGCTTCGTGTAGCTGAGCTATCAGCAGATCGAGCCGGCTCTCGACGTGCCCGAGCTGATTCAGACTGAGTCCCGAGCCGGGCTCTCCGGGCGTTCTGACCGTCGTGAGCTCGACGACGCTCCGCCCCTCGGTGCACAGCTGCCGGAGACGGCTCGTCCGTACGGTCGAGTGGCGGGCCCGACCGGGGCCTGGCTCAGCGTCCGGTTCGGAGCGGAGAGCCCGGAGGAACAAGGCCAGCAGCACGACACAAGACGCCGCAAGCGCAACGACGCCGACGAAGACGATCGCGTCGTCGGTCGTCACCGCACAGCCCCTCCCGCGGCCGGTCCGGCTCCCGTCGGCACTGGTCCAGCGTGCGTAGCCCAGGCAGCCGCGGCCATCGAAGGCTCGGCCAGTGCGGCGGCGAGCAGCGCATGGACACCACACGCGATCCGCAGTCGCCAGCAAACCGGCGGTCCTCGTCGAGGGGCGACCATGGTTCGAGTCTCGACGAGAAGTCGTCGGCCGACATCACCCATTTAAGGGGAAGCCGCTGGGCGCGCATCGGGGTCCAATGGAGGTCGCCGGCTCCGTCCCGCGTCCGAGCCCATGGAGGTCTGACCCTTGTCGGTGCGTTCGAACTCAGTTGAGCCTCGGCAGGACCTGCTGTCCGGGGTTGGCGAGGAGATCGAAGTCGTCATCGACCGGTGGTCGAGCGGCCAGATCGGGCTCGCAGATGTCATCGCCGCGGTCGCTGTGGTGGTGACCGTCACCATCGGGGCCTGGCTCGCCCGGCGCTTGTCGGCGCGAACGGCCAAGCGGCTCGACGGTCCGGCAGCGACGGCCGCACTGGTTGGCGGCCAGCTGGTATCGGCAGCCCTCTACCTGCTGGGGCTTTCGGTCGCGCTCGAGATCTTCGGCTTCACCCTGGGCCCGATCATCGTGCTCATCCTCGTCGCGGTCGTCGGGCTCCTCCTGCTCCAGCCGCTGATCCGAAACCTGAGTGCGGGCCTCTTGCTTCAGTTCCGGAGCCCGTTCCGACCGGGCGACCTCGTCGAGACGAGTCGTTTCCTCGGCGTCGTCGAAGAAGTGAACGCACGCACGGTGATCCTCGAGACCGGGGATGGCCGCACGGTGCACGTCCCCAACCGACAGGTGCTCGATCACGCCCTGGTCAATCACTCCCAGATCGGTCGTCGGCGATCGGAGCTCGTCTTTCGCCTTCCGGCCGGGATCGACGTCGGCGCCGTGATCGACGAGTTCCGGCTCGCCATCGAGCCCATCGGTCACGTCCTCGATCGGCCCTCGGCCGAATTCGTGACCAACGGGTTCGACGGCTCGAGCCTCTGTGTCAGGATGCTGTTCTGGCACGCCCCGGAGCTGTCAGCCGAGCGGCTGGCTCGCGACCGTGTCACGCGGGCCCTGGCCGTGGCACTCGAAGGTCGAGGCTCGATCCTCGCTGACGATGCGGTTATCGTGCGCACGCCCGGGCCGCACCACGCTGCGGGGAGTGGGTCGTGAGCACGGCCTTCGATCGAGAGCCAGCGGCGGGCGGTCCGGACCGCGGTGGAGCACCGAAGGGTCAGAGGAACGGTCCGTTCGCCGTTTCGACCGTCGCCCTGGCGCTGCTCGTGTGGCCGGTCGCCTTCAACCTCGGCGTGTACGGCGAGGTCTTCTACGAGGACGTCTTCCGTTTCGTCGTGGCAGCTTCGGCGACGCTCGGGGTCGCCATCGTGGCCTCGTCGCCGAGCGTGGCGTTCCGGTGGCCGACCTTGGTGGCCCTGGGGGCGCCAGCAGCCTGGTTGGCGGCCGCCGTGGTCCTGTTCGACTCGACGGTGGAGGCAGCGTCGGATCCGGTGCTCGGCACCATCGGCTTGATCGTCGCCGTCGTTGCCGTTCCTGTCGCGCTCCGGGTGCTGTTCCTCCTCTTCAACCCCGAGTTCGGCTCCGCGGGGGACACCCGACTGCTGATCGGCGCGGCGACGATCGTCGTCGGCGCCGCACTCGCTGGCTTCGTCGTCGGGGCCAATCACGATGCCTTCCTCATCTGCGACGACTTCAAGGTTGCCGGAGCCGACGTCCCGACGAACTGCGTCAAGCCGTGAGCGCGAGGCCGAGCGAGGCCGTCACGCCGATATCTGGGACCGACCCCAGAACGACTCGGTCTCGATCGCCAAGCCGTGCTCGATCGCCTCCGCTCGGGAGTGGGCACCGAGCTTCTGATAGAGCGATCGAAGGTGGGTCTTCAGGGTGTTGTGCGAGATGTCCATCGCCTGGGCCATTCCCTTCTGGCTCAACGAGCCGTCGAGGAGGAGCACGAGAACGGCCTGCTCCCGATCGGTCAGTCGAGGCACCCGCCGGTGAGGCTTCGGCTTGCGACGCTCCAGCCGGCATCGAATGGACTGGGTGAGGACGAGGGCACAGCTCACATCGCCACGGCGGAGCGAGCTCTCCAGCGCATCGAACAGGGCGGACGGACCCTCCTCCCAACCAGAGGTGGCCGGAGCATCCCACTCGCTCGACGAGGGGACGGGCCGTCCATCGATATCGCTCATGGGCTCAGCTTCGCGGCTCGGCCCGTCGTCCGAATCTGTGGGCCGGCCACGTTCGACTCCGCATTCCGTCGGTGGTGGGCTATGACAAATGGCGTAGCCCGCCCTACCCGAATCTGGATACTTGGACTAGTGCCCGCTGAAGGGGCGGTGCGATCATACGCACCATGAGGCACCCTTCGCCGCCCACCCAACCGGTCGCTCGGCGATGAGCTACGGGCTGTTTGCGTATGGGCTCGCGACGGGGGCGGCGGCGATCATCGCCGTGCTGTTCTTCCTGCTCGCCATCCGACGGCCGAACGGCCGTGCGGTCCAGCTCTCCATCGCGTTCCTCGCCGGTGTCGGCTCCGCCGGCGTGCTCGTGCACGTCCAGCTCCAGTCGACCGAGGACGTCGACGACTACGCAGCGTTCATCAAGGGACCGTTCGCCCTGATCGGCCTCCTGACCTTGGTGTGCTTCGTCTGGGTCATCGGCACCCACACCAAGGTCGCCCACCCCATGGCTCCGATCGTGCTCTCGGTGGCCACCGTCGGCGTAGCGGCCGTGAACCTGGCGACACCCAATGGCCTGCTGGTCGACGAAGTGACCGGGCTTCGGGAGGTCGCGCTCCTCGGCGACTCGTTCGTGCTGCACGAGCCGAGCCGATCGCCGTGGCGGCTCGTGCTCGACGCCTACCTGGTGGCCGTGGCTGTATACGCCGTCGTTGCCATCGTCGTGCGTGTCCGGCGACGACGGCGAGCACGAACTTCGGCGTCGAACTACGTGTCGGCCGGTCTCGGCCTCATGCTCGCTTTCGTGCTGTATGACTCGTTGGTGGATGAGGCGCTCGTCGGCACGCCGTACCTTGCACCGTTCGGGGTCGTCGGCCTCGCTCTCGGTCTGGCACTCGCGCACACGGAGCGCGTCGCCGAGGCCGCGCGGCAGCTGCGGACCCAGTCGACCGAGCTCGAAGCGATCGTCCACGAGCGGACGAGGGCGCTCGCCGAAGCCCACGACCAGGTCATCGACCAGCTCGACCAACAACGACAGGCGGCCGAGCAACTGGCCCGCATCACCCACCAGTTCGTCGTTCTCAACAGCGTGGCGCTCGGGCCCGGCCGCGACCGTGGCGTTCAGCATGCGGTGGAGGGGGTGATCGGGTGCGTCGGCGAGGTCGTGTCCGCCAACGACGTGCGCCTCGAGCTCGACGAGTCGACGGCTTCGACCCCTGAGCCGTTAACTGTCAGCTGGCAGGCTCCTGACCGGGAGGAAGGGACGGCGAGCACGCTCAACGTGATGCACCGGGTCCTCCAGATCGGTGACCTGAGGCTCGGGTACCTCACGATGAACTGGACGGCCAAGCCGGAGCTGTCGGACCAACAACTCCAGCTGATCGGACTTGCGACCGACTACCTGGCGGCGGTGCTCCATCGACTCGACATCCAATCGTGGCTCGTCGTCAGCGCAGTCGATACCGAGCGGCATCGCATCGCCCGAGAGCTTCACGACAGCGTGTCGCAGCGACTCTACGCTGCCTCCTTCAACGCCGAGTACCTCGCCGCATCGGTCGTGGATGATCCAGCCGGGGCCGCCGAGCGGTCGAAGGAGATCCGGACGCTCGTTCTCGTCGCCGTCGCCGAGATGCGAACGCTGTTGTTCGAGCTCCAGCCGAAGATGCTCGAGACCGCCAGCCTCAACAGCCTGATCGTCAGCCTGTGCGAGTCCATCGGCGCCAGTCACCTTCGACCGATCGAGGTGGTCGCCCGGGGCAGCGGACCGACGATCCCGCCCGACCCGAAGCTGGCGATCTACCGGATCGCCCAGGAAGCCGTGGGCAATGCGCTCCGACACGCCGACGCGAGCTCGATCCGCGTCCTCGTCGAGGTCGACGACAACGTCGTCCTCGTCGAGGTCGAGGACGACGGCCTCGGCTTCGAACCCGAGACGGGCGGGCGTGGATACGGCCTG
>JAOTYQ010000001.1 GCA_029861725.1 Acidimicrobiia bacterium
CCACCAAGACGCGTCACGGAATCGGGCACTCGTGAAGATCCGTATCGCCGTCGCAAGCACCAACACCCCCGCTGAACGTGAGAGCCTCATCGAGCTGCTCGACGGGCTGGAGAAACGCAGGTTCGACACGTTGTGGCTATCGGACACGCCGCTGGCCCCGGCGGTCGAACCGTTGCTGGCCCTGGCCATCGCGTCGGAGCGCACCGAGCGGCTCAAGCTCGGAACCAACGTCGTCGTCCCGGGCCGCAATCCGCTGCACGTGGCCAAGGAGCTCGCCCATCTCGATCGCCTCAGCGGTGGTCGCCTGCTGCTGGCCTTCATGCCAGGCATCGGGTCGCCGACCGAACGGGCCGCCCTCGGGGTGTCGGGGGTCGACCGCAGTGGCCGGATCGCACGGACGATCGAGCTGTGCCGGGCCTGGTGGTCGGGCGAGTCGGTGACAGCCGACATCGCCGGCTTCAGCTACGAGGGCGTGACGGTCGGTCCGAGGCCGATCCAGGAGCCGCTCGAGATCTGGCTCGGTGGCAACGGGCCTCGCGGCCTGGACCTCACCGGCACCCACGGTGACGGGTGGCTCGCCTCCCGGGCGACGCCGGCACAGGCCGAGGCGAACCGGCGGATCATCGAAGCGGCCGCCGCTCGCGCCGGCCGTACCATCGACGACGATCACTACGGGATCAGCATCCCGTACTCCCGGGCGGAGCTCGACGACCGCACGGTGGCCGCGGTGATGCGGCGGACCGACGCCGAACGGCCCGACATCCTGCCCATCGGGCACGAGCAGCTCGGCCGGCTCCTGCAGCGGCACATCGACGCCGGTCTCACCAAGTTCGTGCTCCGCCCGATGTCGCTCCTCGACGGGTGGGACGCCGAGCTCGACTACCTGGCCGAGTACGCCATCCCGTTTCAGAACTAGCGACAGCTGAGGCGTCAGGGCGGTGGTTGGTCTCGTTTTGGTTCGGTTGTGGGTGTCGCAGAGGATTTGGCCGTTGTGGAGGGCGGTTGGTCCGTGCCGCTTTCAGTGCTGGGGGGAAGGAGCGGAGGGTGCGGCCGAGGTCGAGGGTTTCCGACGGGGCTCGCAGCACGTGGCGGCGGAACGCGGCCAACGCCAGCAGGGCCAGGGCCGCTCTTGGATGTAGGGGGGTCCCGGGTCGAGGCGTTGGGATCGAGGTCGAGGGGTTCGGGGTCGCCGGTCTCACGCTGTAACAGCTCGGCCACGATGTGTTCGCCGAGCACGACATGAACCAGCGGTGCGGGCACGGTGCCGTCGGGGCGGGCTGCTCCTCGGCAGATGAGGTTGATGAGGGCGTCGTGGCGGCGTTGGGTGGCGGTCCGCACGATCCCCTCTTCGCTGCAACGCCTCAACATGACGGCGCGACAACCGGCCCCCAGCGAACGCCGCCTCGATGACCGGGAACCGGCCCAGCCACGCCCCAAGCCCGACATCACGGGCCAACGGCCTTGGGGTTGGCCCCGGTGTGAGCGGCGATCACCGCGGCCACGCTGCGGTTCCCGTCGGCCTCGACCACCCCCGACAACGCCGAGACGCAACCACCACAGCCCCGAAAGGCGCTACGAGTACCCGATCGAGAGCAGGTTCTCGACCGGGCGGTACAGCTCCTCGAGGTAGGCGACGTCGTCGGCCTCGAGCGTCAGGTCGCAGGCCTCGACGAGCTGATCGAGCTGGCTGATCTTGGAGACTCCGACCACCGGGGCCGAGATCTCCGGCTTGTTCAACAGCCAGGCCAGCGCGACCTGGGCCGGCGTGGCCCCGATCCGGTCGGCCAGCTCGACGACCCGGTCGGCGATGGCAAAGTCCATCTCGCCCCGGTAGAGGCCCTCGGTCCGTACTCGGTCCTGGCCCGACGATCGGGAGGTCGTGCCGTCGTCGAAGCTCCCGCGGTAGGAACCGGCGAGGATGCCCCGGGCCAGCGGCGACCACGGCATGAGCGCCACCCCGGTCCGGGCGCAGTACGGATTCATCTCCCGCTCCTCCTCCCGGTAGATCAGGTTGTAGTGGTTCTGCATCGAGACGAACTGCGTCCAGCCGTGCATCTCGGCGGTGAGCTGGAGCTCGGCGAACTGCCAGGCGAACATCGAGGAGCCGCCGAGGTAGAGCACCTTGCCGGCCTTGACCACGTCGTGGAGAGCCTCGAGCGTCTCGGTGATCGGCGTCTCGACCTGTCCGGGGATCCCGTGGGGATGGCGGTGGATGACGAGCTGGTCGACGTAGTCGACCCCGAGTCGTCGGAGTGAGGCGTCGACTCCTTCCATGATGTGCTTGCGGGACAGCCCGCTCTGATTCGGACCTCGGCCCATCGGCATCGAGATCTTGGTGGCCAGCACGTACTCGTCGCGGGGCAACAGCTCCCGCAACAGGGCACCGACGACCTCCTCGCATGCGCCCTGGCCGTAGGTGTCGGCGGTGTCGAAGTAGGAGAGGCCCCGCTCGATGGCCGCTTCGAAGATCGGACGAGCGTCGTCGATGCCGATCGTCCAGTCGCCCTGGTGGCCCCGACCGGGGATCCCGAAGTTCATCGTGCCAAGGCAGAGTTGCGAGACCTGGAGGCCGCAGTTCTGTCCGAGCTGGATCGGTTTCAGCATGTCTGCCATCGGCGCGACCCTAGTTCTTCGGCTCGGCACCCGCCTCCGGCCCACCGGTCGCCAGCGGAGCTGGGCAGGAGTAGGTTCTCGTGCCATGGCACTAGCTGGAGAAGTCACCGACGCAAGCAGAGTTCGTACCGAAACGGTTCAGCTGGGAGAGATCGACGTGTACGTCGCCCATCCCACCGCCGACGGACCTCACCCCGCGATCGTCGTGCTGGAGGAGGCGTTCGGGCGGGTCGAGCACATCGAAGACCTGTGTCGCCGGTTCGCCAACGCCGGGTTCGTCGCCGCCTCGCCCGAGCTGTACGCCCGGACCGGTGCGCCCGGTCACGATTTCGACGTCGTGCTCCCCGCGATGTTCGGTCTCCCCGACAGTCAGATCGTCGGCGACGTCGAAGCGGTCGCCGACTACGCCCGCGGCCTTGACGACACGACCGACGCTGTCGCCGTCACCGGCTTCTGCATGGGCGGCCGGGCGACCACCCTCACCGCGTTCTCCAGCGAACGGTTCGATGCCGCAATTCCCTGCTGGGGCGGGTTCATCAACAAGGCGACGTTCGAGGACGACACCACCGAGTCCCGTCCGGTCCCACCGGCCCAGCTCGCCGGTAATCTGTCGTGTCCGATCTTCCTGGTGGGTGGGGCCGACGACGAGAACCCATCGCCGAGCGAGCTCCAGGCGCTGCAGGACGAGCTGGCCAGCGCCGACAAGGACGTGACGCTCAAGATCTACGACGGCGCCGGGCATGCGTTCCTGGCCGACTACCGCGACTCCTACAACGAGGAGAAGGCTCACGAGCTGTGGGACGACATGCTCGCCTTCCTCGCCGACAAGCTCTGACAGCTCGAACGCAGCCCAGAGCTTCGACGCCTGCGCTCGCGCCAGCTAGCGTCGGGCGCAGAGCGATCGAAGGGGACACCGTGAGCGAGACCACCGATGTATCCGGGGCCATGACCGAGCTGCTCTGCCAGCACCTCCGTGATGCGGAGTTCGCCAACACCGGACGCCGCTCGTTCTTCGAGTACCGCGACACCGGCCTCGCCGCCGCCACCGACGGCGCCTACCGGGCGCAGGTCATGCGAGCCACCGATGTGATGGAGACGACTGGCTGGCACTATCACGTCTGCAACCTGCAGTTCGTGTACGTCCTGAAGGGCTGGGTCGACCTCGAGTTCGAGGGCGGCCGGGTCGAGCGGGTCGAGGCCGGTGGGGCGATGGCGATCCCGCCGGGGATGGTCCACAACGAACTGGCGGTATCGCCCGACTTCGAGGCGCTCGAAGTGGCCGTCCCGGCCGAGATGGACACGGTCCCGGTCGACGCCCCGTCGCCAGGCTGACCGGGCGCCCGGCCAGTACGACGAGGGGGAGCAGCGATGCGTCTCGGGTTCATCGGTGTTGGCAACATGGGCGGACCGATGGCGAACCACGTGGTCGCCGCCGGCCACGACCTCGGTGTCTACGACGTCCGCCCGGCATCGGTCGAGCCGCTCGTCGAGGCAGGAGCGAGACGCTCCACCTCGGTGGCTGACGCCGCCGAGGGTGCCGAAGCGGTGCTGCTGTCGCTGCCGATGCCGAGTGATGTGGAGGAAGTGGTCGCCGGCGACGGTGGGCTGTTCGACGCCCTCGAGGCCGGAACGGCGATCCTCGATCTGACCACGAGCTCGCCGACCTTGAGCCGGGAGCTGGCCAACCTCGGCGTCGAACGGGGTATCTCGTTCCTCGACGCACCGGTTTCCGGTGGGGTCTACGGAGCCCGCAAGGGGACCCTGGCGGTCATGGTCGGTGGGCCCGAGGACGTGTTCGCGACCTATGAGCCAGTGCTGGCCTGCTTCGCCGCCAAGGTCGTGCGCTGTGGCGAGGTCGGGGCCGGCAACGTCGTCAAGATCGTCAACAACATGCTGGCCTTCATCAACATGATGGGGGTCACCGAGGCCCTACTCCTCGGGGTCAAGGCCGGGGTCGATCCGCTCGTGCTCCGGGAGGTGATCCAGGCCAGCAGCGGAGCGAGCTTCGTGTGGGACAGCGGCACACGAGCGATCCTGCGGGACCGGCTCGGCCCGTCGTTCACCACCACCCTGGCCGGCAAGGACATCGGCCTCGCCGTCGACCTCGCTCGCGAGCTCGACGTCCCGATCCCGATGGGGGAGCACACGCAGGGCATCCTGGCTTCCTACCGCGACAACGGCTTCGCCGAGGAAGACGTCTTGGCCACCATCCGGTCACTCGAAGGGCAGGCCGACTTCGTCGTCCGCGGTCTGGCCCCCGAAGCCGGCTGACCGCCGGGCAACAGAGGACGGGCCGAGCGAGTTCGGACCTCGGGCGCGCTCCGATCTACGATTGACAACGCGGTAGAGCAAGGGGGACCTTCCATGCACGATCTGGTCATACGCAACGGCACAGTGGTCGACGGAACCGGCACCGAGGCCCGGACCGCCGACGTGGCGATCGACGGTGACCGCATCACCGTCGTCGGTGAGGTCGCCGACCGCGGCCGGGAGGAGATCGATGCCCAGGGGCTGCTCGTCACCCCCGGCTTCGTCGACATCCACACGCACTACGACGGCCAAGTGATCTGGGACCCGGCAATCACCCCGTCGTCATGGCACGGGGTGACGTCGATCGTGATGGGCAACTGCGGCGTCGGGTTCGCCCCCGTCCGTCCCGACCGCCACGAGTTCCTGATCAGCGTCATGGAGGGCGTCGAGGACATTCCCGGTGCTGCGCTGTCCGAAGGCGTCGACTTCACCTGGGAGTCATTCCCGGAGTACCTCGACGCCATCGACGCCATCCCCCACGCCATCGACGTCGGGGCGCAGATGCCCCATTCGGCGCTCCGGGTCTACGTGATGGGCGACCGAGGCCGCGACCACGAAGAGGTCGCCACCGAAGCCGAGATCGCCCGCATGCGGGAGTTGACGGCCGAGGCGCTCGAAGCCGGGGCGCTCGGGTTCACGACGTCGCGGACGATCAACCATCGCGACAAGCAGGGCAACCAGATCCCGACCCTCACCAACGCTCCCACCGAGCTGTGGGGCATCGCCGACGCCCTGGCCGAGAAGGGGTTCGGCCATTTGGAGATCGTCTCGGACTTCGTCGATCTCGACGCCGAGTTCGAGATCTTCGAGGGCATGGCCGACCATGCCGAGGCCCCGCTGTCGATCCTGCTGGCCCAGAGCGACCAGAGCCCGGACCGCTGGCGCAAGGTGCTCGACCGCATCCAGCAGGCCCGGGCCAACGGGTCGGATCTCACCGCCCAGGTGGCGATCCGCCCGATCAGCCTGCTGCTCGGCCTGCAGTCGTCGATGCACCCGTTCATCACCTGCCCTACCTACCGCCGGGAGCTGGCCGATCTCGAACTCGACGAGCGCGTGGCTCGGATGAGGGAGCCCGACATGCGGGCCACCCTGATCGAGGAGCACGCCAGCCGCACCCGGGGCATGTCTGGCATGGTGGCCCAGTCGTTCCACAAGATGTTTCCGCTCGGCGACCCGCCCGACTACGAGCCCGCCCCGGAGCACAGCGTGAAGGGACGGGCGGAAGCGGCCGGGATGGCCCCCGCCGAACTGGCCTACGACCTGCTGCTGGAGCGGGATGGCCGGGAGCTCCTTCTCTTCCCGCTCGCCAACTTCAGCGATGGCAATCACGACGTGGTCCGGGAGATGAACCTGGCCGACGGCACCGTCCCGGGGTTGTCCGACGGCGGCGCCCACTGCGGGGTGATCTGCGATGCCAGCTTCCCGACCTACATGCTCACCCACTGGGCCCGCGACCGTGAACGGGGCGAGCGCCTGCCGCTCGAGCTCGTCGTGCAGCGCCAATGCCGCGACACGGCCCGCCAGGTCGGGCTCGAGGACCGCGGGACGCTGCAGCCGGGCATGCTCGCCGACGTGAACGTGATCGACTTCGACGAGCTCACGCTCCGGGCGCCGGAGATGGCCTACGACCTTCCGGCCGGTGGGCGCCGGCTGATCCAGAAGGCCGACGGCTACCGGGCGACGATCAAGCGGGGCCAGGTCATCACCCGCGATGGTGAGCCAACCGGCTCGATGCCGGGCCAGCTGATCCGCGGTCCTCAAACCGCCTGACCCTCAGCCCGGGAGCCCGACCGCCGCGGTCAAGGGAACGGCTCGGGACCGGGTTCCGGCCCGCTGCTCTCGGGACTGGGGCGCTCACGAGGGGTGGGGTCGAGCGAGGGGCGGTACTCGGGTGCCGCCAGCGGCCGGAGCGCTCCGGCTCGGGCTTCGAGCCCGAGCCCTCGCAGCTCGGCGACGCCGTACTCGGTCACGACGGCGTCGGCCAGGTACGCGGGCAGGGTCGTCGGTCGCCCAGGATCGATCCGACCCACGATCCTGGATATCGAGCCCCCGGCTGCCGTCGAGCGCAAGGCGATGATCGATCGGCCGCCCGCGCTCGCCGTGGCCGCCTGGGCGAAGTCCGGGGCGCCGCCGGGACCCGATACCCGCCCACCGGCGGAGACCTCGCTGTTGCACGACCCGTCGAGCGCGACCTCCAGCGTCGACTGGAGCGACACGAACCGATCGAGTCCGGCGAGCACTCCAGCACCGTGGCTGACCGCCGCCGGTGCCATCGTCACCGACCGGTTGCGGTCGACCCACGACGTGAGGGTCGGGGTGCTCACCAGCTCGGCGGTGACCATCGCGCCCTCCACTGCACCCGAGGTGTGCAGGGCGACGCAGGCATCGCTGACCATGCCGCTGTGGACCCGCAAGCGGCGACGGTCCCGAAGCTCGCCGAGGATGGCGTCGGGCAGGGCGCCGAGACCGAACTGGATCGTCGCCCCATCCGGCACGAGGCCGGCGGCCAGCGACGCGATCCCTCGGCCGACCTCGTCAGCGGCCGAGGCCGGCCGGGCCTCGAGCACCGGCTCGTCGTGCTCGACCAGGAAGTCGACCTCGTCGACTGGCAGCTCGGATGCCCCGTAGGTGTAGGGCATCGAGGCGCTGACCTGGGCTATCACCAGCGGCGCCGACCGGACCACGTCGGCCGACAACCCGGCCGACAGTCCCAGGCTGACCTTCCCGTCGATCACCCGTGAGACCGTCACAAGCGCCACGTCGCATCCGAGCGCGCCGTCGGGGCGGAACAGGAGCGCGCCGTCGGAGTAGCGGAACGGCACCACCTCGACGGCGCCGGTGGCCCAAAGGTACTTCAGGGCGGCCGAGGCCTGCAGGGTCAGGAACCGGAACGGCTCGCCGGGATGGTCGAACGGAGCGGGCCTGGTCATCATCCACGGCATGACGAGGTCGAGGCGCTCCCACCGCTGCCGTCCCTCGGCCAGCGCGTCGCAGAGGTGGCGCGGTGTTGTCGCCCCTCCGGCGAGGTAGACCCGGGCACCGTCGGGAATGGCCGACACGGCCATAGCGGCGTCGACCCAGCGCGACCCCCGTCGGCCGTACCCGGGGTGGATCGGGCCGAAGACGTCGAGATCGGTGTCGCTCACGGCGACGGCGCGGACATGGCGGGGGTCGGTCGTCGTTTCACCCTGCCGCCTGGGGAACGTCTTCGGCGTCGGTCGCCGATGTCACGACGCCGACGGCCGGCCGCCCGGTCGGTGCAGGGCCCGGTTCGGCGGGGGGCTCGGGCTCGCGGCGGATGCGAACCCAGCTCAGCCCGACGGCGGCGGTGACGACGGTGGCCACGACACCGACGACGGCGAGCGTCTGGCGCACCCCGATGGCGTCAGCGAGCAGTCCCCACAGCGGGGCCAAGAGCGCTTGTGAGCCGAAGGCCATCATCGCCAACGACATCACCCGGCCGTGATAGGCCCGGTCGGCGCCCGACATCAGCAGGGCGGTGCTCACCAGCATGAATCCGGAACGCCCGATGCCGATCGGCACTCCGGCTACGATCACGAGGGCGTAGGTCGGGGCGATCGACAGGATCAGGAAGCCACCGGCCATCACGAAGCCCATCGCGAGCAGCGCCGGCCACGACCAGCGCGTCACAACGATGCCGGCCAGCGGCACGCTGACGGCCAGGCCGGCGACCGCCATCGCCAGGAAGATCGGCCCGACCTCGGTGGGTTGCCGCCCGAGCTCCTCGTCGAGGAGACCGGGTAGGAGAGTCTGGAATGCGAAGCCGCAGACCACAACGCCGACGAACCCGAGCCACAACGTCCTCAACCGGGGAACTCCCCACGCATAGGCGAGCCCAGCCATCAGCTCCGAGCGGATCGGCCGGCGCTCTTTCGCCGAGGCCGGGGTGCTCGGTAGGAGCGAGGTCAGCGGCAGGACGACGACGAAGAGCGACGCCATGAACAGGTAGGCCCCGCCGATGTCGAGCACGGTGCCGACCAGCAGGGCGATGAACAGCGGCGCCGCAACCTGCGACATGTTCTGGGCGATCCCCTGGAGGGCGATCGCGTTCGGGAGCGTGTCGCGAGGCACCAGCTCCCCGACCCACGCCTGGCGAGCCGGTCCCATGAAGGCGAAGCCCAGACCCATGATCAGCGTGGCCAGCGTCAGCAACGGCACCGTGATCAGGTCGGTCTGGATCAAGACACCGGTGGCCAGGATGACCAGCGCCGGGACGATCTGCCCGGCGAGCACCAGCGGCTTCTTGGCGACCCGGTCGGCGATCACCCCGCCGATCGGGGCCACGGCGAACATCCCGATCCCCGACCCCATCTGGGCGAGCCCCGCCGCTGCGTTGCTCCCGGTGATCTCGAAGGCGACGCTCGGGACCAGCATGAACGACATCATGAACGCCGTCGTCGCCAGCAGGGACCCCGACCACAGCATCCGGTAGTCGCGGTGCTGCAGTGCGGCAAACGTGCCCCTGAACAACGGCATCGCACTCAGCGTAGGACTCGCCGCGGTTTGGGGACAGCTGAGGTGACGGAGTGCCCTACCGCCGCCCGGCCGCCGGCCCGACGGTGGAGAGATGACTCGTGCCAACACCGACTCCGCTCGGACTCGAGCGGCCGACGCCGCTGCTACGCCGGCGCTGACGTGCACAAACCTCAGCAAGCGGTTCGACGACCGGCTCGTCGTCGACGACGTCGGCTTCGACGTCGCCGCCGGCGAGACCTACGGGCTTCTCGGCCCGAACGGAGCGGGCAAGACCACGACGATCTCGATGATCTGCGCCCTGCTCAAGCGAAACTCGGGGTCGGTCGTTGTCAACGGCTACGACCTCGACCAGCAGCCGGCCAAGGCGAAGGCCACGCTGGGCTACGTACCCCAGGACCTGGCGATCTATCCCGACCTCTCCGGGGCCGAGAACCTCGGCTTCTTCGGGCGCTTGCAGGGACTCCGGGGCCGGAACCTGCAACGACGGGTCGAGGAGGTGCTGGAAACGGTCGGCTTGTCGGACCGAGCCCGCGATCGGGCCGAGGAGTACTCCGGTGGCATGAAGCGCCGGCTGAACATCGGGATCGGGCTGTTGCACGAGCCTCGGTTGTTGATCCTCGACGAGCCAACCGTGGGGGTCGACCCCCAGAGCCGTGACTCGATCCTGTCGAGCGTTGGCGAGCTGGGGGCGTCAGGGATCGGCGTGCTGTACACGACCCACTACATGGAGGAGGCGGAGCGGCTCTGCGACCGGGTCGGCATCATCGATCGGGGACGGCTGGTAGCCGAGGGGACGCGTCGTGAGCTCGTCGATCTGGTCGGCGAGCACGACTGGATCCGCCTCTCGGTCGACGGTCGGCCAGACCGGGTCGTCTCTCGCTTGCAGGACCTCCCTCAGGTCGTGACGATCACGGCCGACGACCACGACATCTCGCTCGAAGTAACCGACGGGCACCACGTGTTGCCGGCGGTCATCGAAGCCGCGGCGACGGACGGTGATCGAGTGATCGGGGTCGAACTGGTCGAACCGGATCTCGAGTCTGTGTTCCTCCACCTCACCGGCCGGGCGCTCAGGGACTGAGCGGGGACTCCGCGACCTTCGGGCCGGCTTGGCTACGACAGCTGCAGCGAGCGTCGCAGCATGACGGTCGCGAGCCCCAACAGCCCGGCAGCGTAGACGAGCAGCACCGCCAGTTCGGTCGTCACATCGACGATTCCGCCGCCCCGCTGGACGACCTCGGCGAACGCGTCGTTCGCCCAGGCATGAGGAGTGACGTGGGCCGCCCTCCGGAGCCCGTCGGGGAACACCTCGAGTGGCACCATGCAGCCCCCGAACGCGGCGAAGGCCAGCCCGACCGACATTCCGACCGCGGTCGACTGGTTCTCGTTGTGGAGCATCGAGCCGACGAGGACCGCAGCAGCCGTCGCCACCAGCGAGAACACCCCGATCACGGCGAGCGCCGCAGGCCACGAGCCCCAGTCGGCCCCGAACACGAGCGACGTGGCGACGGCGATGAAGACGCCCTGGACGACGGCGACGCCGAACCGGCCGAGGAGGATACCGCCGAGCACCTGGCCGGTGGACGCCGGCGTCGCCAGCATCCGGCGAGTGACCCCGAGCCGGCGGGATTGGATGATGGCTGCCGACGCGATCATGCCGATGAGGAAGAGGAACAGCACCAGCTGCTGGCCGGCGACCTGGCCGAACTCGTCGCTCCCGGCGAAGTCCTCGCCGTCGGCGTCGACGGTCAGCACCGCCGTCCGGGGCACCCCTTGTTCCACCTCGGCCACCGTCGCCAGCCCGGCGTCGAGATCGATGCCGGCCTCGGATGCCACGAGCCGGGCGGCTCGCAGCTTGGCGTTCTGGTCGGCCACGACCGCGTCGACCAGGCCCTGCTGCTCGAAGCCGTTGCCGTCGGGCAGTGCCAGGTACTCGACGGCGGTCGGGCCGCCGGCGAACGTCTCGCCATAGCCCTCGGGCAGGATGACCACGGCCGACAGCTCCTCCCGTTGAAGCAGGTCCCTGGCTTCGGCTTCGTCGGCGAACGTGGTGACCTCGACCCCGCCACCGGCTTCGAGCTGGTCGGCGAACGCTGCTCCGAGCGGGGTCGGCTCGACCCCGGTCACGACGCCGATCCGGGGCTCGAACCCTGCGGCGGTCGATCCGAGCACGAGGATCAGGAGCAGCGGCAGCACGAACACGAAGAACAGGTTGGCCCGCTGGCGGACGAGCCGCCGGAGGCTGTTCGCCGCTATCAAGAGCACGGTCATCGCTGTGCCACCCCCTTGGCCGCTGCCATCAGCCCAACCGAGCCGGTCACGACGATGAAGACGGCGATCGCCAGCAGCGGCCCGCCGATCGAACTGAGTGGTACGCCGTAGGACACGTCCCTGAGTCCTTCGAGCAGCCACCGGTGGGGCGAGATGTACGAGACGGCGCCGATCAGGTCCGACGCCGAGCTGATCGGGAAGAACGCCCCGCCGAGCAGACCGAGCACGACTGCCGCCATCGACGCGTAGGCCCCCGCCTGCTCGGCGGTCCGGGCCACCGACGAGACGACTGCCGCCAGCGACACGGCGGTCAGCACGCCGAGCACCACGAAGACGGCGACCCCCAGAGCGTCGCCCCATACCGCACCCATCAACACGGTCGTGGCGACGACCATGACCGCCATGCTCCCCACGCCGAGGACGAACGACGACACCAGCTTCCCGACGATGATGGCGGCGGGAGACATCGGGGCCGTCCGCAACCGCGCCAGGGTTCCCGCCTCCTCCTCTTCGAGGAGCGACAGCACGCCGAACTGGACGGTGAAGAACAGGAAGAACACCGACAGCGAGATCGCGTAGTAGCTCGTAGGGTCGAAGCCCCGCCCCTCCTCGGTCACGCTGTCGAGGGCTATCGGTGGCTCGACGGTCTGGGCCAGGGCAGCGATCTCGGTGGGATCGCCGGCCCCGGTGGCGGCGGCCGAAGCGACGGCCAAGGTCACGTAGTCGACCTCGGACGCGAAGCTCTCGGCGATCGCCTCGGCCACGCTGACCGAGATCGGCGCACTCCGATCCCCGACGACGACCAGCTGACCGGGATTGCCGGAGCGGGTCGCCTCGGTGAACGATGGGGGGACGACGAACCCGGCATTCACCGAGCCGTCGGCGACCAGATCGTCGAGCTCGCTGCGGTCGGTCACGTCGGTGACAACCGCGACGCCGTCGGCTTCGAGCTCGTCCATCAGGCCCTCGAACGCGGCGCCGAGCTCGCCGCGGTCCTCGTTGAGCACCGCGAACTCGAACCGGGTCGTTTCCGCCACCGATCCGAGCGTTGCATCGAGAATGAGAACCAGACCAAGAGGGGCGACCACGCCCATGATGAGCGCCGACCGGTCACGCACTCGTTGGCGCAGATCCTTCAGTCCGATCAGCAGCGCATTGACGATCACCAGGGAATCGTCCGGCATCCGGGCCCGGCCTCGCCACCGCCGAAGGTCCCGTTCGCTACGGTGGCTCTGTGGCGCCAAGCCGAGCTCGATATCCCCGACTGATGCGGGTGGGCGACCCGCCGACGATTGTCGGGCACGAGTGCCAACGTTGCGGTCGGTGTGCATTTCCACCAGACCCGTATGGCTGTGAGCGGTGCGGAGCAGGCGTCGACGAGCTCGACGAGATCGAGCTGGCCGCCGCTGGCGTGATCCACGCGATCGCCACGGTGCACCGTCACCATCATGCGAGGCCCGAGACCCCGTTCACGGTGGCCACGATCGTCCTCGACGACGGCATCGCTTTGAAGGCAGTGCTCACCGGCGACGTCTCGGCCGCTGCCATCGGCTCTCGGGTCCGGGGCGTCGCCGTGCCCTGGGAGACCGCCGATGATGGCACCGAGGTGGTCGACCTCCGATTCGAGGTGGCCGACATCGGCCGCGGAGCGAGCGGGTAGTGGCCGGCAACATCCTCGCCGATCGACCCGTGTACGTCGTCGGCATCGGCTTCCACCGCTACCAGCGCAACTCCGATGCGACCTACGTGCACCTCGGCTTGACCGCGGTGCGAGCAGCGCTCGCTGACGCCGGCATCGACTGGCCTGCGGTCGAGACCGCCTACACCGGCACCGCCCTGCTCGGCATGGGGTCGAGCCGGATCATGCTCAGCCGTCTCGGTTCCACCGGCATACCGATGGCCCAGGTCGAGAACGCGTCGGCCTCCGGGTCGACCGCCGTGGCCCAGGCCAGCCTCGACGTGGCCTCGGGCCGGACCGACGTGGCCCTCGCTCTCGGGGTCGACAAGCCCCGGGCCGGGATTGCGGCCGGACCGGCCGAAGCCGGCATCGAGAACCTCGAAGGCGGGACGATCGTCCCGTTCACCCACTTCGCCCTCCTCGCGTCGGCCTATCTCGACGCCCACGGCGTGACCCCGGAGCAGGTCGCCGCCGTCGCGCTCAAGAACCACCGGAACGGCGCCCACAACCCCAATGCCCAACGGCGCCAGGAGCGAACCCTCGACGAGATCATGGCGGAGCCGATCTCCGGGTCGATGACGAGACTGCAGTGCTGCCCGGTGGGGGAGGGGGCGGCTGCGGTGATCGTCGCGTCCGACGACGGCATCGACCGGTTTCGGATCGACCGGTCGCGGGCGGTCCGCATCGTGGCCTCGGCCACCAGGACCGAGCGGCTCTACCCACCGGGGGAAGGTATCGACGCCGCCCTCACCGCCGAGACCGCAGTCGACGCCTTCGATCAGGCCGGCGTCGGTCCCGCCGAGCTCGACGTGCTCGAGGTCCACGATGCGTTCAGCATCGAGGAGCTGCTCTACACCGAAGCCCTCGGCTTGTGCCCGCCGGGCGAGGCCGCCTCGCTCGTGGCGTCGGGCGACTTCGACCTCGGCGGCCGCTGTGCTGTCAGCCCGTCCGGGGGACTGCTGGCGATGGGCCACCCGATCGGCCCGACGGGGACAGGCCAGATCGCCGAGATCGCCCGCCAGCTGAGAGGGGAGGCCGGGCCCCGGCAGCAGCCGGCGGCCCGCTGCGGTCTCGCCCACATGGTCGGCGTCGGGGCGGTGTGTGTGGTCCACCTCCTGGTCAAGGACTGACAGGCCGGCGGTGGACCACAGCCACCTGTTGCACCGCTCGGACGGTGTGAGAGGATCTGGCCGTGCCAGACATCGACCTGCTCTCGGTGGCCAGCTACGCCGGTGGCCAACCGCACGACCAGTACGCCTGGCTGCGCGAGCACGCGCCGGTCTACCGACACTACGAGCCCGACGGGCCGGGCTTCTGGGCGGTCACCCGCTATGACGAGATCGACTTCTTCCCGGGAGACCGTGGCGAGGCTGGAGGATCTCGAACCTGCCGGCCCTACGGAGTGGATGGCCTCGAACTTCATCTTCGGACCGACCACGCTCCCGGTCCGGTTCCGGCCAGGGCCACGACGGACCGACCGATGACCGGCGATGCTCGGCAACGGTTCCCAGAGCTGGGTGCGATGGCGGCGGCGGCACCGACGCTGTGACCATCGTCGAGCATCACGATCGGGGCTACGGCCACGTCCCGGGCATCTCGCCGTACTCGGCGGGGGTGCGAGCACTGGCCGGCCATCGGATCAGACGGGTCGCCCTCCGGCAGCCGATCTCCTGGCGCCGCGGGTTCGATCTGATCGATCGGGCACTGGCTGCCGCCGGGCGCCCGGTGACCGCCCTGTGCTCGATCGAGCTGCGCTGCCCGGCCCCCCACAGCTTCGGCGGGTTCGGTTCGTTCAACGACGAGTACCGCGACGCCCTCGACGATCGTGCGATCCTCCTCGACGATGGCGAGAACCCGATCTCCCGAACCAACGTCGCTCCGATCGCCGATTCTCGGGTCGACACCAGCATCGCCGCCTTCGGCTACACCGTCCCTCATGCGACCGCCGCCCGGCCCTCGTTCATCGTGTCCGGTGCCGGCGACCTGGCCGACCAGTCCGATCTCCGGCCGGAGGCGATCGTCGGTGGGTCGGCCTCATGGGACGAGACCGGCCCCGCTCGAGCGACAGCCGTGCTCGACGAGCTCGAAGCGCGGCTCGCCGCCATGGGGTTGACCTGGGACGACACCGACGCCGTTGCGGTGTACTCGGTCGAGGCCGTCGACGGCGTGTGCCGGACCGTCGTCCTCGACCGGCTCGGCCCCGCCGGGGGCCGTGGCCTGCATCGGTTCTTCGCCCGGCCCCCGATCGAGGGCCTGCGGTTCGAGATGGACGCCCGCGGCGGGGTCGAGGAGCTGATGTCCGAAACCTGACCCGCGCTCCGAAAGCTAGTCGCCGGCTGTGACCTCGAAGATCGCTTCGATCTCGACGGCGATGTCGAAGGGGAGCTCCGCCATCCCGACCGCTGATCGAGTGTGAACGCCGGCTTCGCCGAAGACGTCGTGGAACAACTGCGAGCAGCCGTTGATGACGGCCGGTGTCTGATTGAACCCCGGAGCGCAGTTCACCATCCCGAACACCTTGACCACCCGGCTCACCCGGTCGAGCGATCCCAGCTCCGCTCTCACCGACCGGAGGATCTGCAGGCCGGTGAGTCGTGCGGCCTCCTGGGCCGTTTCGAGGTCGATCTCACCGCCGACCTTCCCGGCGATCCGGGTTCCGTCGCTGCGCACCGGTCCGTGGCCACCGACGTGCAGCAGGCCGCCGGATTGCACCGCCGATACGTACAGGCCGGCCGGTGGGTACCCTTCCGGCAGCTCGATACCGGCCGCCGCCATCCGCTGCTCGTGGCTCATGGGCGGAGTGTAGATGACGGCGGCACCGTCGGGGCCCGTCAGCTGTTATCGCGGGTTGCGGCGTAGCCGCGGCGCATGAACGCCTGCAGGTAGTCGCGATAGACCAGCGGCTCGTGCCGCTTCGGGTGGTCGGCGTCGACGCAGCTCGGCACCGGGTCGATCACCGAGTCGACGCGAGGATCGAAGAAGAACGGGATCGCGTACCGGTCGAAGGGAACATCGCTTCGGGCCCGATGCCGGGTCGAGAGGAACCGATCGTTGGTCCACCGACGGAGCATGTCGCCGGCGTTGACCACGAACGACTCCGGCTCCTGCTCGACGGGCCGCCACGTGCCCGACGGTTCCTGTATCTCCAGCCCCGCCACCGGGTTGGTTGGCAGCATCGTCATGAAGCCGGCGTCGGAGTGGGGGTCGATGCCCCACTGGCCGTCGACGGCAAGGACCGGCGGGTAGTGGGTCAAGCGCAGGGTGGCCAGCGCCGGGTCGAAGAACTGATCGAAATACTCCGCTGGCATGCCGACGGCCAGAGCATAGAGCGGGAGCAAGTGATGGCCGAGCTCGTCCATCGCCCGGTAGTAGGCGGTGAGGGCAGCCTCGAACCCCGGCAAGACCTCGGGATCCGGCAGCCGGTTGCGGGCCGAGCCCGGGCGACCCATGAAGAACGCGGCGTTCAGGGCCGGGTGCTCGCCTTGCTGGGCGCCGCCGATCGGGATGTACCCCATGTTGGCCGGTCCCATGCCGTGCGCGGTCTTCACCTCGATGGGCAGCGCGTGGTAGCGGCGGGCCCAGCCGTAGATCTCCTCCACCTGGTCCCAGGGAATGCCGTGGCCAACGATCGAGACGAACCCCAGATCGGTGAGTGCCGCCCCGATCGCCTCGGCGGCGGCGGTGGTGGAGCCGCGGTCATCGGAGCGGTGGCCCGAGACGTCGACGACGGGGAGGCTGAGACCGGTGAGCACGGAACCGATCGTAGTTGACAACCCGTCTCGGCTCGACAGCCGGAGAACCGCCCGACGGATCGAACGGCGACCAACCCCTGGTGTTAGGGTCGCACGATGGGTCGGGACGACGATCGCCGGGCCGGCTTCGAGGTCCTCGACGACTTCGAGCGGTTCAGCCAGGTCGACGATGTCTTCTCCCGCTCGTTCTGGGACGACACCGTGCGCGACGAGCGATCCGATCGGTTCTACGCCACGTACCGGCGGCCCCTCTCCGAGTGGCGTACCGCCAACGGCTTCACCCAGCGCGACTACGCGCTCCGCAATGCGTCGTGGCAGGTCAGCGACGTGTTCACCGAGATGTACGAGGACCAGGGCCGGCGGGACGGTTTCCTCGATCCGTTGTCGATGCTGCGGGACGGGCCCGACGAGCGGCTCGTGCCCGACTCCCCCGAAGAATCGGCCCGCCAGGTCAAACGCGTGGCCGAGCTGTTCGGAGCCGACCTCGTCGGCATCACCGACCACGACGAGCGGTGGGTCTACACCGAGCGCTTCAGCGCCACCACCGGCGCCGCGAAGGCCAACCGCCTACCCGGCGGCCTGACCAGCGTGATCGTCATCGGCCAATCGATGGACGCCGAGCTGGTCCAGACCGCGCCATCGGCCCTGTCGGGTACGGCGACCGGGCTCGGCTACTCCCGTGACGCCGCTGTCCTGCTCGGTGTCGCCCAGTACATCCGCAACCTGGGCTACCACGCGGTGCCGTCGATGAACGACACCGCCCTGGCGATCCCGCTCGCCATCAAGGCCGGGCTGGGCGAGTACGGCAGGCACGGGATGGTCATCACCCCGGAGTTCGGAGCGAGGCTCCGGTTCGGGAAGATCTTCACCGATCTACCCCTGGCGCATGATCAGCCCCGGCGGTTCGGGGTGAAGGAGTTCTGCGAGGCGTGCGACCGGTGCGCCGAGGCCTGCCCGGCCAGCGCGATCCCTCACGGAGGACCGGTTCCGGTGGCGCTCAACCGCTCCGGGCTGAAGGGCGTCCGCAAGTGGTCGGTCGACGGCGAGGCCTGCTTCGGCTATTGGTCGAAGATCAACAGCGATTGCGCGATCTGTGTTCGGATCTGCCCCTGGACGCGCGACTACTCGAAGCCGTGGAATCGGTGGTGGCGATGGCTCGCTGGTACCCGGTTGCGGCGGAGGTTGCTGGCGGTCGACGATCACTTCGCCGGTGGCCGGCGGTTGAAGCCCAACGATTGGTGGGCTCAGGTGCAGCGGCCAGCTCGCCTGCGGCCGATCATCCGGCGGTGGGGACGCTCGTGGTGGGGCTCGGGTCGGGGCCGATCCGGGTAGCATCGCCGCAGCCAATCGGGCAGGATGTTGGGCGTCTTCATGGGCATTCACGTCGGGATCGAGCACCGCACCAGCCAGCGCTTCGACCACGTCGTCGAGCACCTTCCTCACGTGCTCGGTCTCAGGGCGTGGTCGACCGAATCGTGACCGCGGGTTCGACCGACGATCTCGTCACCGCGTACCTCGAGTCGAGCCAGGGGTACGACGAGCTCGCCGATGGCGCTGGCGGCATCCGACCGCACTGGTTGGAACTGGCCGATAGCTACCGCCGGCTCGGCGGTTCCGAGCTCCTCCGTCGCAGGGATGAGATCCGACTCCAGCTCGAACAGGAGGGCGTCACCTACAACGTCGGAGGTGACTCCTCCCGCCCGCACCGGCCATGGGCCCTCGACCCAGCGCCGCTGCTGCTCCCGGTCGACGAGTGGCTGACGATCGAACGGGGCATCCAGCAGCGAGCCGAGCTGCTCGACCTCGTCTTGCGTGACCTCTACGGTGAGCGCCGACTGCTGCGGTCCGGTCTCCTGCCACCAGCCATGATTCTTCCCGACCCGCAGTTCAGCCGAGCCTGCGACGGCATCAGGCTGCCGAGCGAGAAGCAGCTCGTCATCGCCGGGGTCGATCTGTACCGGAACGGCGACGGCCGGTGGCACACGCTCGGCCACCGGACCCAGGCCCCGTCGGGGGTGGCCTACGCGCTCGAGAACCGCCGGGTGCTGTCGCGGGTGTTCCCCCGCCTGTTCCCAACGGCCGGCGTCCGGCAGCTCGGCCCGTTCGTGCGAGCGTTCCGGGCCGCGGTCCGGTCGACCGCCCCGCTCGAGGTGGAGGATCCGTCGATCGTGGTGCTGTCGCCCGGTTCGTTCTCCGAGACAGCCTTCGAGCACGCCTCGATCGCCGCCCGCCTCGGCTACCCGCTGGTGGAGGGGTCCGATCTTCGGGTGCGTCAGGGGAAGGTGTGGCTCAAGACGGTGAGCGATCTGGTACCGGTCCACGTCATCCTCCGACGGGTCGACGCGCTCTTCTGCGATCCGTTGGAGCTCCGGACCGGCTCGACGCTCGGGGTACCCGGCCTCGTCGACGCCTGCCGCACGGGGTCGGTCAGCGTCGTGAACACGCTCGGATCGGGCGTCCTCGAGAACGCCGGTCTTGCCACGCTGCTACCCCGCCTGTGCCAGCAGCTCCTGGGAGAGGACGTCGCCATCGATCCGGTGCCGTCGTGGTGGTGTGGCGATCCGGCGGGGCTGTCCCACGTCGTCGCCAACCTCGGTCGCTTCGTCGTCCGGCCGTTGTCGAGGGCGACCCTCGAGCATTCCTTCGACACGTCGCGAGCGACCAGGGCCGAGCTCGAGGATCTCCGGAGACGGATCGAGGCCCGGCCCGATCGATGGGTCGGACAGGAGCGCATCGAGGGAGCGACCGCCCCGGTGCTGGTCGAGACCGGGTTCGAGCCTCGGGCGACGGTGCTGCGAGGCTTCGCCGTTGCCGACGGAGGTACCTACCTGGTCATGGCGGGGGGCCTGGGGAGGACGGCCATCGATCCCGGTGCATCGATCGCCAATCGGGTCGGCGCGATCGCCAAGGACACGTGGGTGCTCGGCTCCGAGCTCGACAGCGACGACGGATCGTGGCTGACCGTTGCCGATGACGCAGTGCCGCTCGTCACCGGCGAGACGTCGGCTCGGGCCGCGGAGAACCTGTTCTGGCTCGGCCGGTATGCCGAGCGAGCCGAGGCGACCGTCCGGCTCCTGCGAACGATCTACCGCCGAGCGGACGAGTTCCAGGACGCACCGGCGGGGCCGGGGCCCGAGTCACTCTTCGCCCTGTTGGAAGCCATGACCCGGATCACCGGCACCTACCCGGGCTTCGTCGGCGACGACGCTGCCGACCGGTTCGACGATCCGACCGGCGAGCTGTTGGCCGTCGTGATCGACGGGCAGCGCCCGGGCACCGTCGCCCACGCCATCCGGGGGATGTTCGACGCCATCGACGTGGTTCGGGACCAGCTATCGGTCGACACCTGGCTCGTCGTCGGGTCGCTCCAACGCCAGATCGACGGTCTCGATCCCGGGACGCCCGATGGCGGCGAGTCGGTCGTGAGCTTGCTCGACGAGCTGTTGCACGGCCTGCTGTCACTGTCCGGCCTCGCTACGGAGTCGATGGTCCGAGACCACGGGTGGCACTTCATGGACGCCGGGCGGCGGCTCGAGCGGGCCCTCCACGTCGGCGCGCTGGTTGGGAACACGCTGGCCGTCGTCCGTCCGCCGGCCGTCGAGAGCCTCCTGCTCGAATCGGTGCTCACCGCCCACGAGAGCATCATCACCTTCCGGCGCCGGTACCGATCCGAGGTCCGCCTGTCGAGCGCGATCGACCTGCTCTTCGGCGACACCGGAAACCCACGCTCTCTGCGATTTCAGGTCGACCGACTGCGGGACGACCTGGCCGTGCTCCATGCCCATCAGCCGAGCGGATCGACGCCGTCGGCTGCGCCCCTGGTCCTCGACGTCGCCCGCCTCCTCCAGGAGCACGACTCCGTGAGCATCGCAGAACCGGGTGACGCGGGCCATCGGATCGAGCTCGACCGGCTGGTGACCACGGTGCGGACCGAGCTGTCGGCGGCGGCCGATGCCATCGCCGCCGACTACTTCACGAGGCAGCTCCCCCAGCGATCCATCGTCACGCCCATCGAGTCACCTCGGGGATCGAGATGATCTACGAGATCCTTCACCGGACGCGTTACGACTACGACGTCCCGGTCACCACTAGCCTCGGCGAGATCCACCAGCTGCCCCGCGACATCGACGGTCAGGTCTGCCTCCGCCGCTCGCTCAGCCTCGAACCCGAGCCCGAGCACTTCCGGGAGCGAAGCGACTACTTCGGCAACCTCGCCGCCATCTACTCAATCCGTGAGCCGCACACCCAGCTCGTCGTGACCAGCTCCAGCGTGGTCGACACCAGCGGTCGGCCGACCGGTTTCGGTCGGTTCGGCGAGCGTTCGTGGGAGTCGTTCGTGCCCGCCTCGGCTGGCGATCACGGGCTCGAGGCGGTCGAGTTCAGCCTCGACTCGGCGCTGGTGTCGCGCAGCGCCGCCTTCGTCGACTACGCCCGGCCCAGCTTCCCACCCGGACGCTCCCTCGCCGAGGCGGTGCTCGACCTGTCGGCCCGGATCCACGACGACTTCGTCTTCGACACCGAGGCGACCGACGTCGACACACCTCTGGAGGAGGTCATGGAGCTTCGCCGAGGCGTATGCCAGGACTTCGCCCACGCGCTTCTCGGTTCGCTCCGCTCCATGGGCCTTGCGGCCCGGTACGTGAGCGGGTATCTCGAGACCGATCCTCCACCCGGCCAGCCAGCGCTGACCGGGGTCGACCGGACCCACGCCTGGGTGGCCGTGTTCCTCGGCGCCGGCCGGTGGGTTGGCGTCGACCCGACGAACGACCAGATCGCCGGGCACCGCTACGTCACCACGGCCCACGGGCGGGACTACGCCGACGTTCCCCCGCTGAAGGGCGTGATCTTCGCCGATGCGATCGAGAGCCGGCTCACCGTCTCGGTCGACGTCGCTCCGAACTCATGACCGGTGAATGCCGTCCTCGGCCGGACACGGGACAGAGGCGGTAGCGTCGCCGTGCGACCGGTTCGCTGCTCGGAGTGCGGTCAGCTCGTGTTCTTCGAGAACTCGGCCTGCCTTCGCTGCGGTGCGTTGCTCGGCTTCGTGCCCGACCGACAGGACCTCGTCACGTTGCGGTCGACCGGCGATCGGCTCGAGGTGGCCGACGGGTCCGGGGGCGTGTACCGGTACTGCCGTAACCAGCAGCTCGCTCGCTGCAACTGGATGGTGGCCGCCGACGAGCCACACGACCTGTGCGTCAGCTGCCGTCTCACCTCCGTTCGGCCAAACGACAACGAGCCCGAGGCCATGGCGGCCTTCGCCGACGCCGAGGAGGCCAAGCGCCGGCTCATCGCCCAGCTGTTGGCGTTGGGTCTGCCGCTGATCGATCGCGCGGTCGACGGCGAGCGCGGTGTCACGTTCGAGCTGCTTTCCTCTTGGGGCGGCGACGTGACGACCGGGCACCACGCCGGGGTGATCACCCTCGATCTGTCCGAGTCCGACGATGCCCATCGCGAGTTCGTGCGCCAGCAGCTCGGGGAGCCCTATCGCACGGTTCTCGGCCACTTGCGTCACGAGATCGGCCACTACTTCTGGCCGCTGCTCGTCGTCGACACGGGTCAGCTGGACGACTTCCGCCGGCTCTTCGGCGACGATCGGCTCCCCTACGACGAGGCGCTCCGGCACCACTACGCCAGCAGTGGAGCGGCGTCGTGGGCCGACACCCACGTGAGCCAGTACGCGACCGTGCATCCGTGGGAAGACTGGGCCGAGACGTTCGCTCATTACCTCCACATTCGAGACGGGCTGGAGACGGCAGCCGCCTTCGGGCTGACCGCAGCCGACCCCGCTCGCTCGGTTGGCGGGGAGTCGTGGCCGGCGCCTGGTGAGCCAGCGATCGGGCCGATGGTACGGGACTGGCTCGCCTTGACGCTGGCGCTCAACGCGATGTCGCGCTCGATCGGGCAGGGGGATCTCTATCCGTTCGTTCTCTCGCCGGCCGTGGTCGACAAGCTCGACTACGTGCACGGCAGGATCTCCGCTGCCGCTCGACAGCCCCGGTAACCGGACGACCTGTGCGGGGAGGTACGGGGACCCGGCCGACACTAGTGTGCCGAACATGAAACTCGGGATGAGCATCAACTATGTCGGCGACTTCGCCAAGTCGGTCGATCGGGTCGTCGAGCTGGAGAAGGCCGGGCTCGACGTGGTCTGGGTGGCCGAGGCCTACAGCGTCGACGCGGTCAGCCAGCTCGGTTACCTGGCGGCCAGGACCGAGCGGGTCGAGATCGGCTCCGGCATCCTCAACGTGTACTCCCGGACCGCGACGGCGATCGCCCAGACCGCGGCCGGGCTCGACATGGTGAGCGACGGTCGGTTCATCCTCGGCCTCGGGGCAAGCGGTCCCCAGGTCATCGAGGGCTTCCATGGCGTGCCCTACGAGAAGCCGATGGTCAGGATCCGGGAGTACATCGACGTGGTCCGGATGACGCTCCGGCGGGAGAAGGTGGTCTACGACGGCAAGACGGTCACGGTCCCGCTTCCCGAGGGCGAGGGCACCGGCCTCGGGAAGCCGCTCAAGCTGATCAACCACCCGGTTCGCAGCGAGATCCCGATCTGGTGGGCGTCGCTGATGCCGCTTTCGGTCAAGGCCACCGCCCGTTCGGCCGACGGGTGGCTGCCCGTGTTCTTCGTTCCCGACGAGTTCCAGCGGGTCTGGGGCGACGACCTGAAGGCCGGCACCGTCGACCGGGACCCGTCGCTCGGCCGGTTGGAGATCGGGGCCGGGGCGATGGTCGCCATCGGTGAGGAATACGTCGGCGAAGGCGCCGACCGGGTCCTCGACCTCAGCCGGCCGAACACCGCCCTCTACTGGGGCGGCATGGGGGCTCGGGACAAGAACTTCTACAACACGATCGCCAAGAAGTATGGCTACGAGGCCGAAGCGGTCGAGATCCAGGACCTCTACCTCGAGGGCAAGAAGGAAGCCGCCGCCGCAGCGGTGCCCCGAGACTTCCTCGAGCGGTCGAGCCTCGTCGGGCCCCCGTCGCAGGTCAGGGAGCGCCTCGGGGTCTGGAAGGAAGCCGGCGTCTCGGTGCTCAACGTCAACGTGGCGCCCGGGCAGGACAGCGTGGCCACGCTCGGTCAGCTCCGCGAGATGCTGGAGGACTGACTCAGCCGGTCGCCGTCGACTCCGAGATCCCGTCGACGAGGGCGGTGGCGAAGCGGGCCGCCTCGCGGATCGCCCCGTTGAGCTCGGTCGGCAACGCCGAAACATCGAGGAACGCATCGGCCCGCAGCTCCCACCGGCTCCGACCGTCGGTCAGCACCCCGCTGAGCGCCCCGCCATCAGGACGAAGCTCGTCGACCTGCTGCTCGTCGACCTGCTGCTCGTCGACCCACATGCGGTCGTACACCGTTACGAGCATGTCGGCGACGCAGTGGTGCTTGAGGGCTTGCTCGAACAGCGTCGGGGCGATGGTGAACGGCGCTCGAGCCGAGGCGTAGGGTCGGAGCACGCCGAGGACCCCGTTCGGCTCCAGCACCCGCAGTGACTCCTCGTCGAGGACCACCGGTTGGTCGTCGACGATCGGCTCGTGCCCGACGATCAGGCACGACAGGCCGCGCCCGCTTGCGACCTTGGCGGCGACGAGCGCCGCGGGGCCGTGGCCGACGACCAGCAGCGGAGTGTCGATCGACGCCACCGTGAACCCGTCAGAAGACGGCGAGCGGGTTGACGGGACTGCCCGTCACCCCGACGAACCGGATCGGCGACAGCACGAACTGGAACTCCCACCGGGACCGGGACTCGCAAGCGGCGGCGAGGTCTTCGAGCTGGCAGTTGTCGATCAGCCAGAGGCCCATGGCCACGATGCCGACCATGTGGACCGGCATCGAGACGTTCCGGTAGCCCGACGGGGTCGGGTCCTGAGCGACGTCCGACCCGATCATGGCGATGCCCCGCTCGTGGAGCCAGGGCAGGCACGCCGCTTGGTAGCCGGAACGGGGCTTGTTGGCGTTGTACTCCCGTTTCTCGGCTCGCCGGGCCCCACCCTCGCCGGTGCGCACCAGCAGTACATCGCCAGGCTCGCACCGGAGGCCGGCCGCATCCTCGGCCGCCTCGAGATCCTCGGGGTAGATGTGGTCGTCGGCATCGAGCACGTCGACGCCGCGGAGGCGGGCGATGTCGAGCAGGACGCCCCTGGTGGTGACGCCGTGCTGGACCGCCAGGACGTCGTGCTTGAGCGCGCCTTGGCGGTCCGACACCAGCGACGCCGGCGCACCGCCGTACATCTTTCCGTCCCAGAACAGGTGGGCGAGGGAGTCGAGGTGGGTGACGTCGAGACCGTGGAACACCATCCCGATGTACTCCTGGGCCCCGCCGGCCCGACCGCCGTCCAACAACCCCCGCCGGCCCTCGTCGTCGAGGCCGAGCCCGGTAGACAGCATGTACCGCTGCGACTCGACGGTGGCCCCCGGCTGGCGGCCGGTGCGGATGTCCCAGCTGCACGACACCGAGGTCCCCTCGGTGACGAGCCCGGCCGCCGCGACCCGCTTCTCCGGGCTCAGGTGGTTCAACGTTCCCAACCGGTCGTCGTCCCCCCACCGGCCCCAGTTCGACAGCTCGTCGAACCAGGTCAGGACCTGTTCCTCGGACGGTGGTGTCGCCATGTTCCCCCTCGGTATCGCTCGGGTCGGCACGCCGCCAGTGCCCGTTTCCCGGACGACGTTAACCGGTGGACCGGCGGCCGGTACAGCTACGGCGGTCCCGGATCGCGGGGGAGCCCGAGTGCCCTCTCGGCCAGGTGGTTCCGCTGGATCTCGTCGGTCCCGCCGGCGATCGACAGCGACGGCGAGTTGAGGGCGAAGTACTGGAATGCGGGCGACCATGCATCGTCGCCGACGAGCGCCCCCCACGGGCCCTGGACTGCGAGGCCGGTGTCGCGCTGGCCTCGGGTCAGCTCGGAGACGGTGAGCTTGCTGATCGGTCCGACCGCTCGAGGCGAGGGGGCGGCGGTACCCGACCGGCGGTTGGTCTGGGTCATCAGCTGGCGCTCGCTCCACAAGCGGGCGAGATCCTGGCGAACGAGGGGGTCGTCGCCCCGCCCGGATCGGGCCACCAGGTCGGTCAGGAGGCGCCCGACGCCCCGGCCGGCCGACGCTGCGGTCCGATGCTGCCGGAGGCGCTCCAGCGTCTCGCCCGCCGGCCGGTCGAGATCGACCCGACCGAACGGTCCGCCCTCGTGGGCGGCCGGGTTGTAGGAGTTCTTCTCGTGGGCGAGAAAGGTCCGGGTCACCCCCCACCCTTCGCCATCGGCGCCGAGCCGATCACCGGCCAGCACCCGTGCCCGATCGAAGAACACCTGGTTGAAGCGGGCGTCGCCGGTCATCTGCCTCAGGGGGCGAACGTCGACCCCGGGCTGGTCCCGGGCGATGAGGAAGAACGTCAAACCGTGGTGCTTCGGGGCACCGGGGTCGGTTCGGGCCAGGAGCATCCCGTAGTCGACGACATCGGCGTTGGACGTCCACACCTTCGAGCCGCTGACCCGCCACTCGTCGCCGTCGGGCTCGGCGATCGTTTGCACGTTGGCGAGGTCGGAGCCGGCCTCGGGCTCGGACAGCATCTGGCAGAACACCCAGCCCTCGGCTGCCATGCCCCACAGGAAGCGTCCGCACTGGTCGTCGGTGCCGTGCTCGAACAGCATCGGCGCCAACAGCGTCGGCCCGATGCCCGACGGCGGGCCGAGCGCCCCGGCTCGCTGCCGCTCCTCCCGGACGATCCTCGCCTGCGGGGTGGTCAGCGCCCGGCCCCACCAGCGCTCCGGCCAGGTCGGGTAGGCCCAGCGCTCCTCGGTCATCGACCGATACCACTCGCCGGTCGGGCGCTCGGGATCCCAGGTGGCTTCGTACCAAGACCTCGCCTCCCGCCGCAGCGCCGAGTCGGTGGCCACGATCAGACGCTGTCGTCGTGGCGACCGACGACCTCGTCGAGCCGCTGGTGGAAGTGCCGGAGCCGGATCTCCTGGTAGTCACTCAAGGTGATCGTGCGATGGCGGGCCGCTCGTAGTCCCCGCTGGACTCGGGGCAGGTTGTCCATGTCCTGGTCGATCACCATGCCGAGGCTCTCGAAGCCGGGGGCCCTCGTCCACGACTCGCCGGGCTCCAGCCAGAAGGGTTCGGCGGTCTCCCACTCGCCGCCATCGGGCTTGGGGTGCAGCAGCATGATCTCCATGAGCGACCGGTTCGGATCGTCGCCCCAGGGCCGGAACCGGTACGTGATCGGGATCGCGTAGCCGGCCCAGGGAAAGAAGTTGGGGAACACGAAGTACTGGATGCTGTCGAGCATCGCTGCCTCCGACGCGTCCGACAGGTCACAGCGCCACCGCCGGCCGAGCGACTCCCGGAACCGGTCGGCCAGCCACGGCCGGGCGTCGACCTCGTCCGGGACCTCCCGCCGGTCCTGGGCCGGGAGCATCTTCTGGATGACCGAGGCCATCTCGGCCTGCCCCACCTGGCCGATCAAGTGGTTGGCCGGCACGGCCAGGGGCTGGATCAACCGGCTGACGTTGGGGTCGAACACGTCGTAGGCGCAGTCGAAGTCGTTGGCGAAGCGGACAGTGTGGGGATGGGTGGTCGAAACGTGGTAGCCCTCCATGAACGCCTCCTGGGTGGTCTTCCAGTTGGCGTCGACGACCTGGCAGGCGTGGTGGGCTACGTAGCGGTCATCGAGGGGATAGGGGGCGAAGTGCTCATCGAGCGATGCCGCGTAGTCATCGAACGGCGGAGCCGTCCCATCGGGGTTCACGAGGACGAACCCTCCCCAGGTGGCGACCGCGGCCTCGGGCAAGCAGAAGCCGGGCCCGTCCACGTGGGGGAAGTCCCACGAGGCCGGCATGCCTCGGAACGTGCCGTCGATGCTCCACGTGAACCCGTGGAACGGGCACCGGAACACTGCGCTGTTGCCCCGCCCTTCGACGAGCGTCGTTCCACGATGGAGGCACGAGTTGTGGAACGCCTTGAGCCCGGTCGCCGAGACCCTGACGACGATGATCGACAGATCACCGATCTCGTAGACGAGGTGATCGCCGGTCTCGGGGAGGTGCTCGAGCCGGCACGCCATCTGCCATGTGCTCGGCCAGAGGTGGCGCATCTCGAGCTCGTGGTACGCCCGGCTCGTGTAGCGGGCGATCTCGATCTCGTCGGTGTCGATCCACTCGTAGGCCTCGGCCCGCAGCGGCGCCGGCGCCGGTGTCCGGTCGTCGCCGAGGATCGACGTGTAGGCCGGTCCGCTCGAGCGGGCCGCTCCCCGTTGCGTGGTCATGATGCTCCCCTTCTGCCTGGCCGATCGTACTGCGCCCCTCGAACCCGCACCCAGCTGTCCGAGATGGTCGCCGCCCAGGATGCGCCCGCTGGCGAGGGCATGAGAGCATCAAGAGGTGCTCTCTCCGTATCGCGTGCTCGACCTGACCGACGAGCGGGGCCATCTCTGCGGCTACATCCTCGGTGCGCTGGGGGCGGAGGTCATCGCCGTCGAGCCGCCCGGCGGGTCCCGGGCCCGGACCCTCGGTCCGTTCGTCGACGACGTCGCGCACCCGGAGCGATCGCTGACCCACTTCGCCTACAACCGGGGCAAGCGGTCGGTGGTCCTCGACCTCGAGACCGAAACCGACCGCAAACGACTGCGACGGCTGGCGGCGACCAGCGACGTGCTGATCGAGTCGGCCACCCCGGGGCGCATGGCCGAGCTCGGGCTCGGGTGGGCCGATCTTTCGGGCGACGTGCCCGGCCTGGTCTACGTGTCGGTGTCCGCCTTCGGCCAGACCGGACCGAAGGCGACATGGGCGGCCACCGACCTGACGATCATGGCGAGCGCGGCCACCCTATCGGTCACCGGCGACGACGACCGTCCTCCGGTCCGGCTCCGGGTGCCCCAGGGGTTCCACTTCGGGGCCGCATCGGCCGCCGCCGGTGCCATCATCGCCCTGATCGAGCGGGCTCGGTCCGGGTCGGGTCAACACGTCGACGCCGCCGCTCAGTGGACGGCGACCCTTGGCACCCAGGCCGGTCTCCTGTCGACCGGCGTGGGGGCCCCCGACCCCAAGCGGTCGGCCGGCGGGGCCGTCACCGGCGATATCCGGCTCCGCCTCGTCTACCCGGCCGCCGACGGCTACGTGTCGATCACCCACGTGTTCGGGATGCCGATCGGGCAGAACACCGCCCGGTTGATGGAGTGGGTCCACGCCGAGGGCTTCTGCGATCGGGAGCTACGCGACAAGGACTGGGTCGGCTACCTCGATCTGCTCGAGTCGGGCGTGGAGCCGATCGAGGAGTGGGAGCGGGCGAAGGCCGCAGTCGAGGCGTTCACCTCGTCGAAGACCAAGGACGAGCTGCTGGCGGGAGCGATGGAGCGGGGCCTACTCATGGCCCCGATCTCGACCACGGCCGACGTGCTCGCCAGCGAGCAACTCGCCGCTCGGGGCTTCTTCGAAGAGGTCGAGCATCCCGAGACCGGCCGGTCGATCGTCGTGCCCGGAGCGTTCGCCAAGTGCAGCGCAACCCCGCTGCGGCCCCTGGGGCCAGCGCCCCGACTCGGCCAGCACGATCGGGAGATCCTCAATGGCGAGCCGGCCGGGCGCGAGCGAGCCGATGGGGCCGCCCGGTCCGAGAGGACCACGGAGCTCGATCGGCGGCTCGGAGGCGGTCAGCCGCTGAGTGGCCTGCGGGTCCTCGACTTCACGTGGTCGATCGCCGCCCCCCACAGCGTGCGGATCCTGGCCGACTTCGGGGCCACCGTGGTCAAGATCGAGTCGGCGACCAAGCAGGACGCGGCCCGGGGCTACCGTCCCGTCCACGACAACGAGGCCGGTATCGAGAACTCGGCTCTGTTCGACACGATGGCGGCGGGGAAGCGGAGCCTGGCGCTCGACCTGTCGAAGCCAGGCGCGCTCGACGTGGTACGGGACTTGGTCCGGTGGTGCGACGTGGTGATCGAGAGCTACTCGCCGAAGGCGATGGCCAAGTGGGGCCTCGACTACGAGAACCTCCGAGCGATCAAGCCCGATGTGGTGATGGTGTCGACCTGTCTCGCCGGCCAGACCGGACCCCTCGCGTCGTTCGCCGGCTACGGCAACCTCGGTGCCGCGTTCGCCGGCTTCTACGGCCTCGCCGGCTGGCCCGACCGCCCACCGGCCGGGCCGTTCGGGGCCTACACCGACTACACGTCGACTCATCTCCTTGCGGCGACGATGCTCGCCGCGATCGACCACCGGCGCCGCACCGGCGAGGGCCAGCACATCGACCTCGCCCAATCCGAAGCAGCCCAGCACTTCCTCACGCCGGCGCTGCTCGACGCCAGCGTCAACGGGAGGGTGATGGAGCGGGCCGGGAATCGCGACCCCCACCTAGCGCCCCACGGCGTCTACCCGACTGCCGGCGACGACCGGTGGATCGCCATCGCTTGCGAGGACGACGACCGCTGGCGGGCACTGGCGGCGGCGATGGACCGCCCGGACCTCGCATGCGACCCAGCGCTGGCAACCGCCGCCGGACGGGTCGGACGAGCCGCCGAGCTCGACGACGTCGTGGCCGCCTGGACCTCGTCGCTCGACGGTGCCGGGCTGGCCGAGCGACTCCAGCGTTCGGGGGTGGCGGCCCACATCGTGGCCGAGGGTGCCGACTGCCTGGCCGATCCGCAGCTGGCTCACGCCGGGCATTTCGTTCGCCTCGACCACCCGAACCGGCCGTGCCTGATCGAGAACACGAGGTTCCGTCTCTCCCGGACCCCGAGCCGGGTCGAGGCCCGGGCCCCGTTCCTCGGCGAGCACACGTGGGAGGCGCTGACCGAGATCCTCGGCTACGACGAGGACCGGGTGGCAGAGCTGGCGGCGGCCGAGCTGCTGGAGTGACGCCGGCACGCACCGGCGGCCGAGTGGCGACGTCGAGCTTGGCCCGGTTTTGGTGGGACCGTAGCCGGCGCGGCTAGAACGGCTGGGTGACACCGGTCGACGCTGCGCCGCCCGACAACCGGAAGTGGCGAGCGTTCGCCGCGATCGGCGTGGCCTTCGTCACCAACGTGCTGGCGATGAGCATGGTGTTCGTCGCCCTGCCCTCGATCGCCGACGACTTCGGCATCACGCTCCGGGCCGTTGCCTGGGTGGTGATCGCCCAGTCGCTCACGATCAGCTCGCTGATGCTGCCGATGGGTCGGGTAGCCGACATGGTCGGCCGGAGGCGCATGCATCTGCTCGGCCTCACGCTGTTCGGCGTTGGTGCGCTGGCCGTGGCGCTGGCCCCCACCTTCGAGCTCCTGATCGCGGCTCGGGTGCTGATGGCGATCGGCAACGCGATGGGTCAATCGGTCGGCACGGCGATGGTGGTGGCGGTCTTCCCCCAGCACGAGCGGGGCAAGGCGATCGGCAGCCAGACGACGGCGGTGGCGATCGGCGGCGCGTCGGGTCCGATCTTCGGCGGCCTCATCCTCCAGGTCCTGCCGTGGGAGGCGATGTTCCTCCTCCTCCTGATACCGATCACGATCGCCCTCGTCGCCGGCTACCGCATCCTCGACGAGGAGCTCGTTGGCTCGACCCCGGTCGGTAGCCGTCCCCCGTTCGACTGGGCTGGGGCCGGGCTGTCGGCGGTCATGGTCGTGGCGCTGGTGCTGACGGTCAACAACCCGCTCGCCGTCGCTTGGACCTCGCCGGTCATCATCGGCGGTGCGGCGGCCGTCGTGCTGCTGTTCGTGGCCTGGTCGCGCTGGGAGCTCCGCACCCCTGACCCGATGCTCGAGCTGGGACTGTTCCGCGACCGTGTGTTCAGCTTCGCCGTCGGGGCCAGGCTCGCGGGGTTCATGGGCTCCACGGTCGTGTTCTTCCTCGCCCCGATCTTCCTGATCAGCCTCCGGGGCATGAGCGCCGCAGGGGCGGCCGGGGTGCTGTTCTTGAACTCGGCGGGGATGGGCGTCGCCGCCCAGTTCTCGGGCCGGCTGTCCGATCGGTTCGGGTCCCGTGGCCTATCGCTTGCCGGCTTCTCGCTGCTCGCGGCGATGGGACTGTGGTTGTCGACGATGGGGCGGACGACACCGTTGACGGTCGTGATGCCCGTGATATTCGCCACCGGCCTGTCGCTAGGGACGTGGAACGTACCGAACAACAGCACGATCATGGGGTCGGTCTCGGCGAGCCGGCATGGCGTCGTCGGGGCGCTCACGAACCTGATCCGGAATATCGGCAACGTCGTTGGCCAGGCGATGGTCTCTGCGGTGGTAGTCGGCGTCATGGTGTCGCGCGGCTTCGACATCCCACTGAGTGAGATCGCCGACTCGGTGCCGGCCGGCGAGGCCTTCGTCGCCGGATGGCAGTGGTCGTTCCGGTTCGTCGCGCTCCTCGGCGTCCTGGGTATCGCGCTCACGGCCGCCGGCGGACAGCGGGCCCGCACCCCGTCCGAGTTCGAGTCGGCACCTGCCGCGTCGGCTACCGCTCGGTGACGCCCTTTTGGGGGGTTCCCTGGTTATTGGTCGGCGAGCTGGTTGGCCAGCTCGACTTCGGCGGCCTTGACCAGGTCGGCGCGGTCGTGGTCGAGCTCCCACTCCACCCAGTGCAGGGCGCCGCGATAGGGGAACGGCCCCTCGTAGCGGGCGGACACGGTCGGTCCGGCGTCACGCCCGATGTCCATGCCGTAGGTCGTCTGGCGGTAGGGGAGCGTCTCGACCGGTCCCGCCGTTAGCGACAGCTCGACCCGAGCTCCGGTGCCCTCGTCGCCGACCGGGCGGACCAGCAGTTCGGCCACCCCTGCGTGGTCGCCCGACTTGCGGTAGCGGACGACGAGATCGAGCTCGCCAGTCGGTAGTGGGTCCTTCGCCAGGAGCTCGTACATCGTCCCGAGCCGGTTGTAGACGAAGCACAGACGATCATCCTGGACGTAGAGCGTGTAGCCCCCGGTTCGGGCGCCGCTGGCGACGAGCACCCCGTCCTCGCCGGCCGATCCCGACGCGCTGGTCCGGCTGACCCTGGCCCGGATCTCGAACGATCGGTTCCGCACGTCGGGTGTCTTGCTGCGTTCGAGATGGGGCGAGGTGGGATAGAACCGCTGCCGGTTGCCGGGCGGCTGGTGGCCAGGCCGGCGGATGACGAACAGCTCGGCCGCTCCCCGGTCGTCGAGCGGGAGCACGTTGTAGCGCCCGGCTTCGACCCACCACCGGTCGACCAGATCCCGCAGCTTCTCCGGCTGCTCGGCGGCTAGGTCGTGGCACTCGGAGAAGTCCTCATCGGTGTGGTAGAGCGCCCACACGTCGTCCTCGAAGGGCGTGCCTCGCTCGTGCATCGTCACCGCCTTCCACCCGTCGTGCCAGATGGCGCGGTGGCCGACCATCTCGTAGTACTGCGTGGTCTTACGGGTCGGCTCCGCCGGAGCGTCGAACGTGTAGCGAAAGCTCGTGCCCTCGATCGGCTGCTGCGGCACGCCGCGGTAATCGCTCGGGGCGTCGACACCAACGCAGTCGAGAACGGTCGGCAGGACGTCGGCTACGTGGTGGTACTGGTCCCGGAGGCCGCCGGCGTCGGCGATGCCGTTCGGCCAGTGGACGATCAGCGGATCGCGGATCCCGCCCTCGTAGGTATTCGACTTGAAGTACCGCAGCGGGGTGTTGCCAACCTGGGCCCAGCCCCACGGGTAGTTGTTGTAGATGTTGGGCCCGCCGATCTCGTCGACCCGGTCGAGCATGTCCGCCACCGGGGTGCGGATCTCGTTGAAAAAGGCCAACTCGTTGAGCGTGCCGTGCTTGCCGCCCTCCCTGCTGGCTCCGTTGTCGGACAGCAGCACGATCATCGTGTCGTCGAGCAGGTCGAGCTGCTCGAGGAACCCGATCAGTCGCCCGATCTGGTCATCGGTGTGGTCGAGGAACCCGGCGAACGCCTCCTGCATCCGGGCGTACAGCGCCTTGTTGGCCTCGGGGAGCTCGTCCCACGGCTCCACCCCGGGGTTGCGGGGCGCGAGCGTGGTCCCCTCCGGTACGATCCCCATCGCCAGCTGGTTCTCGAACCAGCGCTGGCGCACCACGTCCCATCCGTCGTCGTAGCGGCCCCGGTATTTCTCGACGTAGCCGGGGGGTGCTTGGTGGGGCGAGTGGGTGGCGCCGAAGGCGAGATAAGCGAGGAACCGGTTGCCGGGAGCCGACCCCTGGTGAGCGGTGATCATGGCGATGGCCTGGTCGACCAGGTCCTCCGACACGTGGTAACCGTCGCGCTGAGGCGGATCGACCGGGTGGTTGTCGATCGTCAGCTCCGGCGAGAACTGGTCGGTGGCGCCACCCATGAACCCGTAGTACCGGTCGAAGCCCCGCTGCAGCGGCCAGTGGTCCATCGGCCCGGCGGGGGAGCAATCCTCGAGCGTCGCCAGGTGCCACTTGCCGAGAGCGAACGTGCCGTAGCCGTGCTGGTCGAGGATCTCGGCCATCGTCGCCGCCGTCGGCGAGATGACGCCACGGCAGTTCGAGAAGCCGGAGTCGATGTTGGAGATGAACCGCATCCCGACCGAGTGGTGGTTCCGGCCGGTCAGCAGGCACGCTCGGGTGGGGGAGCACAGCGCCGTGGTGTGGAAGTTCGTGTACCGGAGCCCCCCAGCGGCCAGGCGGTCGATGTTCGGGGTGTCGATGTCCGACCCGTAGCAACCGAGGTGGGCGAAGCCCGTGTCGTCGAGCACGATCACGACCACGTTCGGCGCCCCCTCCGGTGGCCGCTTCGGGGGATCCCAGTGTGGAGTCGATTCGGCCACCGTCGTTCCGATCGGTGCCTGGCTGCGGTCGGTCGTCGTGGAACTCCCGGTCATGCGGCCCTTCCTAGTTCGGGAATCCCACGCGCCGCCTCTTCGAGCAGGAGGTTTTTCTCCTGTCGGAGAGATCGGCGGACGGGCCCTCGCTCAGGTGTGGGGGTGAGACCACATCCTCCGAACGATTGTGGGCCCGCCCGCCGTGACCGGTGCCGTCTGCGGAGGATTGGGCGGGTGCGGGCGGTGTGCACGCCGCCAATCGCACGGCACCGGGATCACGTTGAGGACCGGTCGCATCGCGACGGCAGCTGATCACCTCTGGCGTCGTCGGCCGTGGTCACCGTCGCTCGGTCCGGTCAGCCCCGGGAGATGGGGATCTTGTGCGCCTTGGCCTCGTCGTCGATCGGGATGCGGACCTCGAGGATCCCGTCGGCGTAGGTCGCCTCGATCTCCTCGTCGCTCGTTCCCGGCGGCAGGGGGAGCGTGCGGGAGAACGCGCCATAGCTGAACTCCGACCGGTAGCCGGTCTTGTGCTCGGTCTTCGTCTCCTGCCGTCGCTCGGCCTTCAGGCGGAGCAGGTGGTCGCTGACCGTGATGTCGACGTCGGTCTCCGGGTCGATGCCGGGGAGCTCCGCTCTGACGACGAGCTTGCCCTCCTCCTCGTACTCCTCGACCTTCAGGGGTGAGGTGTCGAGCGAGCCGACCCAGGGCTCGGCCCAGTCCGGCCAATCGAAACGGGGTCGGCCCCGACCCTCGAACCAGTCCTGGATTCGTCGGGAAGGCCAGTCCGGCCACGCGGCCCAACCCGGTGCCTGCCCGGAACGTCGTGTCATTGCCATGGTGTCTCCTGTTCCTCTTCTTCCTCTTCGCTTCTTCGCTGTAGTGGGATCAGGGAGCGTCACCGGCGGCGGCGAATCGCAATGGTGACGATCGATGCCCGGGTTCGACCAGCTCCGGCGTCGGCGGAGCGCCCGCCAGCTGGCGGCGATAGATCGCGACGTGGTCCCGAACCATCCGCGTCATGGAGAACCGGCTCCGAGCGGCCAGACGGCACGCCCTGCGGTCGATGGCGTCGAGCCGTTGGAGCATTGCGGCCATCTCGTCTTCGTCGGAGCACAGGTAGCCGGTCGTGCCGTGGGAGACGATCTCGGGCGCCGCGCCCTCCCGGAACGAGACGACGGGGGTGCCGGCGGCCAATGCTTCGATCATCACGAGACCGAACGGCTCCGGCCACCTGATCGGGTTGACGAGGGCCTCCGCCCCGGCCAGCAGGTCGTGCTTCCGGCGGCCGGTGACCTCGCCGACGTGGACGACGTCGGGACCGAGGAGCGGCTCCACGACGTCACGGAAGTAGCGCCGCTCCTCCAGCTCCCACATCTTCGCCGCGACCAGGAGCCGCTTCCCCGCCGTGCGGGCAATGTCGACGGCCCGGTGCACGCCCTTTTCGGGACTCATCCTGCCGAGGAACAGCACGTAGCCGCCGTCGCCCCGCCCGACTGGGACGCCGTCGACATCGATGCCGTGGTGGACGGTCCCGACGACCGGGACCGAAGGGGCGGTCGAGCGCTGGTGGGCCGAGATGGTGATGATGCCCACCCGGTCGCCGATCTGCTCGTAATGGTTGGCCATCGTCGGCGTGAACGGGCCGTGCACCGTGCTGACGATCGGCCTGTCGACCCCGGCGGCGATGGCCCACACAGGCCCGAGGAGTGTGTGATCGTGGATGAGGTCGACCCGAGGGGCGAGCACGTCATACGCCGCCTCGACCTGCCCCAGCTCGGCGGTGAGGTCGCCGGTGGTGCCGAGGGCGCGTTCGTGGAGCCAGTGCCGTTCGACCGGGCAGGTGGAGTCACCGGTGGCGAAGAGCGCGACGTCGTGGCCTCGGGCTCGTAGCCCTCGGGCTAGGAGGTCGACGACCAGTTCGGTGCCGCCGTAGTTCGCCGGCGGCACCCGCACCCACGGCGAGGCGATCAGGCCGATCCTGAGCGGCGTCTCGTTCGGCTGGCTCATCGCCGGATGTCCGACTGGGGGCCGACCGGCCTCGGTGCCGGTAGCGGGGAGGGGACGGGAACGACGTGGTCCACGATCGGGGCCTTCGAGGGCGTTGGGGCGAGGATGCGGTGTGGCCGCTGCGGGTGGGCGAACGGCCGCCGGTCGGACCGAAGCAGCCGAAGTGTGCGAAGCGGCACTCTTGGCCTAACGCTACGGGAGCCGACCGTGCCGGCGAAGGGCCGAAGGTCCCGACCGTCGAGAATTCGGGGCCCGGTTCTTGGTGAGTTGGGTTGTTCGAGCGCTCGGTCGTCGCCGTGCTCTCGGCCTCTTCAGGATCGGTGCCCAGGTGCCGTTGACGACGAAGCCGCCGGTTCGACGGAGACGAGGTGGCCGAGCACGTGGCGCCAGGCCTGGCCACAGCATGCGCAGGTGAATACGACGTCCCCGAAGCGGTCTTCGGGGATGAAGTCGTGCTGGCCGCACGTCGGGCAGTCGGTGAACGGCCATTGCGCCGTGCGCATACCCAGGGTCTTCATCATGGAATTGCTCCTTGGCTCACCGTTGGCATCAGCACCAGCGGTACCCGCGTGTTGCAGAGAAGGTCTCGGACGACCGGGGCTCTCGATCCTTCGAGCTCGCGCTTCCACTCGATGACGACCAGGCTCGACTCGTGCAGCGATGCGGCCTGCAGAATCTGTTGGGCCACGTCGCCGACCCGCAGCTCGAGTGCCGGGTCCGACAGCGGAAGGAACTGCTCGGCGAACTCCGTGGTGAACACCTGCTGCTCGTCCCAGCCATCCCAGAACATGGGCACGGACGCTCGGTCGATCACGTGGACCGTGTCGACGGTCGATCCGTGCGACTCGAGACGCTGGAGAAAGGCCTCGACCTCCGGGCCCAGGGGCACCAGTCCCTCGACCGGTACGAGCACCCGCCGGAGCACATCGGCGCCATCGGCGGCACCCGGAGGTACGACGACCACCGGCACATCGCAGCGGGTGATCAAGTGCTCGGTGACGTGGCCGGCTGGCCGCGGACCGCCAGCCACGGAACGCAGCCCGACGACGATGCCGGCGACGCCGTCGCCGCTTATCTCGGCCAGCAGGGCCGGACCGGCCTGGCCTTGCAGGCCGCGGACGTGGTAGGCGATGGCGACATCGAGGGCCTCGTCGTGGTCGACGGTCACGACGTCGAGCTCGTCGGCCAGGACGGGGAGGAGAGCCTCAGCGGTCGCCACGATCGTGGTGGCCAGCGGCCCGGCATCGATCGCAGCCAACAGAGACGTCATGCGCGCTCCCAGCACTTCTCGCTGGTCCCGCCCCTGATCAGCCTAAGGCGATCTGTGGTCACGGCGGCGTCGCGGTCGGTTCCGACGAACCGCAGTGGTCGGTCGGTGGCGACGGCGACCTCGTCATGGGTGGCATCGATCTCGACCCTCGCTCCCCGATAGCAGCAGCGCACCAGTACCCGAGACCACCCCGATGGGAGCGCCGGGTCGACGATGAGCCCACCCCGACCTGGTCGGACGCCGATGAATCCGGCGATCAGGGCCTGCCAGATACCTCCGAGGTTGGCGTAGTGGATCCCGCCGGCGCCGGTACGGGTCAGGTCGTCGACGTCGATGCCGAGGGCGATGCGGTACAGCTCGATCGCCTCGTCGGGTCGCCCGGCCCGGGCCAGTACCGACGCGTGGACGGCTGGTGACAGCGAACTGCCGTGGGCAGTCCTCGGGAGGTAGAAGCGCACGTCGCGCCCGAGCGAGCCGGGCGGCAGCTCGTCGGGGACGAGGTGATGGGCCATCAACACGTCGGCCTGCTTGATCAGCTGCGACCGTTGGACGATCTCCCGTCCGAGCAGGAGATCGGCTGCGAACGGCACGGGCGCGATCGATTCCGCCATGATCGGGTCGAGCCGGTCGTAGCCGTCGAATTGCTCGTGGCGACCGCTCGAGGCGTCATAGCCCGTGACGAGTGTCGTTGCCGCTCGAAGCCAGCTGGCCCGCTCCGTGGCGTCGACCCCCGGGAGGAGGTCGTCGCCGGCCAGGTCGGCCGCTTGCCTGAGGGTCCAGGCAGCCATCGTGTTGGTGTAGGCGTTGTCGTCGACCTCTTCGTGGTACTCGTCGGGCCCGATCACCCCGTTGATGTGGCCGTGGCCGTCCGGTCCGTTGTCGATCACCGATACCCAGTAGCGGGCCGTGTCCGCGTACAGCTCGGCACCACCGGCTGCCAGTACCTCGTCGTCGCCGGTCAGCCACCGGTATGCCGTGAGCGCCCAGGCGACGTCGGCTCCGATGTGCAGCTCCTGCTGACCGGTGAGGATCGGGACGGTGTCGCCGGTCGCGGTGACCCCCGACCGGGGTGTGACGTCGCAGCCGGTGCGGGCGCTCTCCCAGGGGAACCGAACGCCGGCCCGTCCCTCCCGCTCGGCCAGTTGGCGGGCCGCGTCCAGCCTGCGCAGTCGGTACTCGATCATGGCCCGAGCCGCAGTTGGCGCCACGGTGGCGAGCGACGGCAGGACGAAGACGTCGGCGTCCCAGAAGACGTGGCCGCTGTAGGCGTCGCCGGTGAGGCCCCTGGCTCCGATGGGGAGCTCGGCGCCGTGGTCGGTCAAAGAGAGCAGGTGGAACAGCGCGTACCGGGTCTTGACCTCGGCCGCCGGGTCTCCCTCGATCGTCACGTTGCAGGTCCGCCATCGCTCCTGCCACCGTCGCTGCTGAGTGTCGAGGAGGTCGCTGGGATCCCAGGCGACCAGTCGTTCGGCCCGCTCGGTGGCCTCCGCCATCGCCCGAGAGCGCTCGCGATCGGTCGCGGTGCTCACGATGCGCAGCAACCGATCGCCGATGACTCGATCGGCGGTCACGGTGACCGCCCTGCTGCCATCGTCACCGACGAGGACACGAGGAGGCGGAGTCCCGCACGGCGGCTCTGCCGCGTCGAGCTCGGGCGCGACGTAGGCCTGACAGCCCGGTTCGCCCGCCACCGACCAGCGGACCGTTTCGACCACGGCCCTGCCGGTATCGATCCGATGCCGGACAGCGCCTGCGGCGAGATCGAGCGTCCAGGAAACGCCGGCCCCCGATCGATCGGAGGGGATCTGGCCCGGGCCGGACAGCAGCTCACCCGGTGGCTC
>JAOTYQ010000735.1 GCA_029861725.1 Acidimicrobiia bacterium
AGGCAGCGACCGTTCCCCGGCGGCCGCTGCCGCCGAGGCCTCCGGTTGGCGGCGGTCGCAGCTCCCAGAGCGCCGTGCCCACCACCGACGTGATCGACCGGCACGAGGGCCGGGGGGTCGAATGGGAGGAGGAGGTCCGGGCTCTGCAGGAGAAGCACAACCGGTCCTTCGCCGCGAAGTTGACGAGCCGGCTCGCCTATGCGGCACTCGGGGCCGATCCGATCACGGCGAGCGGGACGCTCGACGTGCTCCGTTACGGCCAGGTGCTGAAGGCGCGGCGACTGGTGGAGGTGCGGGGCGCCGGCCGGCGCTACGACGGCAAGTACTACGTCACTGGGGTCTCGCACACGATCGAGCGCGGCGCCTACAGCCAGGGCTTCTCCCTGGCCCGTGGCTGGTTCGACGCGGCTCGATCAAAGGTGAACGTCTGATGCAGCGCGAGTTGAGGGGCCTTTATCAAGGCACGGTGGTCAAGTCCCGTCATGACCTGGGAGAGCTGAAGATCAAGGTGAAGGTGCCCGACGTGCTCGGTGCCTGCGCCGTTTGGGCCCGCAGCCGCCACCCCGGTCTGTACCGCACCCCGTCGAAGGGGGACGGGGTCTGGGTCGAGTTCCAGAACGGCGACATCGACCAGCCGGTGTGGAGCGGCGAATTCAAGGCTCGCCCCGATCAGAACCAGCTCGACCTCGGCGACCGCATGGAGCCCGACAAGGTCATCCTCATCGTCACCCCCGGCGGCCAGAAGGTCCGGCTCAGCGACCGCATCGGCGACGAGAGCATCACCCTCGAAGTCAAGGGCGGAGCCAAGATCGAGCTGACCCGCCAGACCATCACCCTCCAAGTCGGCACAGCCAAGATCGAACTCAAAGCCGCCGGCAACGAAGTCGACATCAACAGCGGCGCACTGAATGTTCGGTAGCTCACAGGGGGCGTTGCCCCCACTTTCGCAAGCTTGTCAAAGCGATTGTTCGTGGTCGAACTGCTTCGGTCCGGCCTGCAATCACAACCAGCGCCGATGTTGAACGATCCAACAAACCGGCTCTTAGGGTGCCCCGCTGAATTATTCGCGCGGTGTAGGTTGGTGGTGTGGAGGTCACCGGCGAGGCGCTGGCGCGATTCTTCGAGACGATGTTGCCGCTGGTTGATGAGCGCCAGCGGCGTCTGCTGGTGGGGGCGGTGGCGACGATGTTGGGTCGGGGTGGTCAGGCTCGGGTGACTGAGGCATCGGGGATGAGCCGCTCCACGGTGATCGCTGGGATGAAGGAACTGGTCGCTGGTCCGGAGCGGTCGGATCGGGTGCGGGCGCCGGGTGCTGGGGCCAAGCCGCTGATCGAAACCCAGCCAGGCTTGTTGGGGGCCCTCGATGAGCTTGTGCACCCAGAGACCCGTGGCAGCCCGATGTCGTTGTTGCGTTGGACCTCGAAGTCGACAGCGAAGTTGGCCAAAGAGCTCGTCTCCCAGGGGTTCACGGTCTCTGATGACACGGTAGGGAGGCTGCTCAAGATGTTGGGGTACTCGCTGCAATCACCAGCCAAGGTCAAAGAAGGCACCGCCCATCCCGACCGTGATGGCCAGTTGGTTCGCCCTGGGATCCGCGGAGGCTCTCGACCTTTGAAAGAGGATGAGAGCAATGACTGTGGAGATGAACTCGAAGCCGACAGCTCGTCGGTATTCGCCTGAGTTGAAAGACCGGGCGGTGCGGATGGTGTTGAAGCTTCGCGAAGAAACTGGGAAGAGGAACGGGACGATCAAGCGGGTCGCTGACCAGCTTGATGTGGGCCCGGAGTCACTGCGTTCGTGGGTTCGCCAGGCCGAGATCGATGGCGGAGAGCGACCAGGCACGAACAGTGCTGATGGCGAGCGGATCAAGGCCTTGGAGCAGGAGGTTCGGGAGTTGCGGCGGGCGAACGACATCTTGAAGTCGGCGGCGTCTTTCTTCGGGGCGGAGCTCGACCGCCAGTCGAAGAGGTGATCATGTTCATCGAAGATCACAAAGACAACGTGACCGATGGCCGTCGGTGGGGGGTCGAGCCCATCTGCAAGACCATGGACTGGGCGGTGTCCAGCTACTACTCAGCGCGCTCCCGGCCGCCGTCGGCCCGAGCGGCCCGAGACGCGGTGTTGATGCCGATCCTGATGACGTTGTGGGTGGCGAATCGCAAGGTGTATGGAGCACAGAAGCTGTGGCAGGCAGCCCGCCGGGCCGGTCATGACATTGGCCGGGACCAGGTCGCTCGCCTCATGCGGGAACTCGGGATCCGGGGGGTGTCGCGGTCTCGGCGGGTCCGGACCACTCAGCCCGACCCTACGGCCCAGCGGGCGGCTGACTTGGTCGATCGGGACTTCACCGCGGATCGACCGAACCGGTTGTGGGTCACCGATCTCACCTATGTCCCGACCCGAGCCGGGACGGCCTATGTGTGTTTCATCATCGACGCGTTCGCCCGCCGGATCGTGGGGTGGCGGGTGGCGGCTCACATGCGCACCGAGATGGTCCTCGATGCGGTGGAAATGGCCCGTAACAGTCGGGGGACCCGCTTGGAGGGCCTGGTGGCGCACTCTGATGCGGGGTCGCAGTACACCAGTGTCCGCTACAGCGAACGCGTCGACGAGCTCGGAGCCCGGCCCTCGGTCGGCTCTGTTGGAGACTCCTATGACAACGCTCTGGCCGAGTCGGTGAACAGTCTCTACAAGGCCGAGTTGATCTACGGGCCCGACCACCACGGCCGGTGGGACAGCGTCGACGATGTCGAGTTGGCCACGCTGGGCTACATCGACTGGTGGAACAACCAGCGACTACACGGCTACCTCGACCACCGTCCACCGGTCGAGGTCGAAGCCATCTACCATGCCCACCAGACCACCCCTACAACCGGGGTTGGAAACCAATAAACCGAGCCTCCAACGAACCCAGGGCGCTCCAGAGGGCGACTACTTCACTGCCCAGCAGTCGT
>JAOTYQ010000736.1 GCA_029861725.1 Acidimicrobiia bacterium
CCGCAGAGTCGCCTAGAGGTAGAGGCGCCTCGGCGTTCCTTATCAGACCTCACCGCGGTCAAGTACAGGATCGAAGTGTCCGCGCTGGCGCAGAATGAATCTTCTATGTGTCAAGGGGGTTTGTTGGCGGCTGCTGTGGGTGGTGGGTTGTCAAGGTGCGTTGCGGGTGGGTGGACACGACAGGGGTGGGCCGCACCTGGTGGTGGGCAGGCTTCTGATCAGGTCACACCGTCCGCGGGGTGGGGTGGCCGGGCGGGGCCGACAGGTCATTCGTAACGCAGTCGCCGGGTGGCGACGCGGGCCGGTTCTCGGGTCAGGTCCCGCCCGGTGATCGTGTCAGGTGAGGTGTCGGGGGAGGTGTTTGTAGACCTCTCGGGCGACGTAGCGTTTCAGGACGCGGATGATCTCTTTGGTGCTGAGGCCTTCCTGGCGGCGGCGGGTGACGTAGCTGCGGGTGCGTGGATCAGATGACATGCGGGTGAGCACGATGCGATAGAGCGCGGCGTTGGCTTGGCGGTTCCCGCCCCGGTTGAGTCGGTAGCGGGTGGTCTTGCCCGATGAGGCCTCGATGGGGGCCACCCCGCACAGGTGGGCCCAGGCAGCCTCGGATCCGTTGCGGGTTGTCGCCAGCGGCGACCAGTAGCACGGCAGCTCCGTCGGGTCCCAGTCCGTAGATCTCGAGCATTGCGGGCGCCACCTCGGAGACCAGAGTGTGCAGGGTGTCGCGGATGCGGGTGCTCTCGTCATTGAGGTGGACGATGCGGCGGGCCAGGTCCCGCAGGGTGACCAGTGTTACATACCCCACCGGGTCTTTGGCACCGTTGCGGGGCCGCAGGGCGGCTAGTTCGCTGATCAGTCCCTTCTGGGATTGGCCCAGGAACCTGGCCCGGATCGGCTCGTCGGCACAGAAGATCAGCTGACGGATCTGATTCAGCGTCTGGATTCGTTGGTCACGCGCCGAGCGGCGGGCCACCACCAGCACCCGCATCTGTTCCATCGGCCCGTTACGCAGCTTCGGGATCCCGGTGGCTTGACCCGACAGTGCCGCTCTCGCCGCCGCTACTGCGTCGGTCGGATCCGACTTGCCGTGGCGGTGACGTAGTTGCCGGTTGGGACGATCCACCTCAACGACGTCAACACCACGCCCATGAAGGAACCGGGCAAGCCCGGCGCCATAGGAACCCGTACCCTCAACCCCGACCCGGATCACGGGCCCGAATCCCGCAAGCCACTCCAACAGCGCACGGTAACCGACCTCGGAGGTCTCAAAAGACTCGATCCCCAACACGCCGCCGATTTGATCCAACGCCGCCGCAACATGGAAATCGAGATGCGTATCCACACCGCCACAAACAACACGGACATCTACGATGGTCATTAGCCATCCCTTTCTCTCGCAAATGGGCAAAGGGGTGGCACGCACCACCGGAACGGCGGACGTCGATGCGGTCGAAGCTGTTGCTGCAGCTCGACCAACGTCACACCGCCCGACCGGTGAGTGCCGGCCCAAGGCCCCAGGAGCAGCTGACATGTCATTATCAGCACACGCCCACACCAGGACGGCAAGCCGGTTCAAGAGTCAAACCGCACCCGGGACCTCAAGGCGAAACCCTAAACCCCGACCACTCACCCTCGGTGACAATCGCAGACTCAGGATCACCCACTAAGTATCCCCCTGCCGGATCTGGAGCGGCGGTCTGTGCTCCAGATCGTTGGCGGTGGTAGTGATCTCGCGTGGACGGGGGGCTGCGATTGAACCGAGCTCGGTCGGACTCAGGGCCGGTCCGATCATCGCAGCGGGTTCGTGGCTAGGATCACCAGAAGGGGATCGAACGTGCTTTGCGTTCGCAGTTAAGGGAGAGCCATGCGAATTCCGACCGGTCTGTCGAAAGTCCTCGTGTCACTTCTGGTGACCTTGGCAATGTTGGTGGCAGTCGTGCCTGCCGGGGCGTCGAGCCACGTCGATGTCGTGAGCGAAGGGCCCCGGCCGTCGCTCGAAGGTGTGGCAGTCGACAAGACCGGCAACGTGTTCGTGTCGAGCACGTTCACCGGCGAGCTGTTGAAGTTCGCACCAGGGTCTGGCCACTTCGAAGTCTTCGGCACGATCGACGGTTGGGCTGCCGGCGGTCCTGGAGCCGGATTCCTCGGCTTGGCCACCGACGCCGAGGGCAACGTCTACGGCGCGGCGCAATGGGATGGCTTCACCGGCGTCTACAGCTTCGACCGGAAGACGGGCGACGCAGCGCTGATCGCGGGAACCGACCAGATGAGCTTCCCCAACAGCATCGCGTTCGACAAGGTCGGCAACATGTACATCACCGACTCCAACTCGACCGGGATCCTCACCAGCGAGCTACCGGGCGACGTGCGCGGCGCGATCTGGCGGGTCGACCCCAACGGCAACGCGATGAAGTGGTTCGAGTCGGCGCAGCTCGGAGGGAACGGCGGCGCCAGCCTGGAGACACCCGTGGGCGCCAACGGCATCGCCTACCGGAAGGGTGTGCTCACGGTGGCCAACGCCGAAGGCTTCTCGCTCTGGACCGTCCCGATCGAGGGCGATGGGTCGGCTGGGAACATCGACCTGCTCGCCGGTCTCGGCGTGACGCCCGACTGGCCGTTCCTCGCGGGTCCGCTCGGCGAGATCCCGGCCATACCCGACGGTATTGCGCTGGACGTCCACGGCGCGACCTATGTGGCTTCCGTCGCCCAGAACGCCGTGTTCCGCGTCAACACCGACGGCTCTGTCGACGTGTTGTTCCACGACCCGGCGGGTGAAGTGCTGAACTTCCCTTCGAGCGTCGCCTTCGGCACGGGCAAGGGCTTCAAGCAGACGGTCTACGTGGTCAACCTGGCCTTCGGGCCGACGCCACCCTTCGCTCCGGCCTCACTCGTCGCCATCGATGTTGGGGTGCCCGGCATGCCGCTTCCGTGATGCTGCAAGTCGGGCGATAGG
>JAOTYQ010000737.1 GCA_029861725.1 Acidimicrobiia bacterium
GGTCGACCAGCGGCCGAAGCAATGGAACGATCGCCACGGCGAGCGACCCGGTCAGCACGTAGCGGTGGTGGCCCTGGCGAAGGTGAGCCCGCTCATGGGCGAAGACCACCTGTCGTTCCCGGGGCTTGAGGGCCGACAGCAAGCCGGTCGACACAACCACACAACCCGGGGTGCCGGGTGCCGCGTAGGCGATCGGTGCGGGCGTCTCGAGCACAGAGATCCGCCGCCCGGCCGTGTTGCGAGTGGCCTGCCGCCGCCGGCGGAGCACCAGCCAGACCCTGATCGTCATGAACGCAACTGCAGTCAGCGACGCAACTCCCGCAATCGGGCCGACCTCGTGATGGAGCGGCACGATCCGGCACCACTCGATGATCTCCGCCCGGCGGGCAGGTCCGAGCACGAAAGCGGCCGCCGTCGCCGCCACCACGGTCGCCACCGTGGTCGCGGCGATCGCGGCCACGGCGGCGAGCGCCCGGATCGCTGGTCTCGGTGGCAGGTGCCAGCGGCCCATACCGAGGGTCAGCGTCAATCCGAGGAGGACCATTGCCGGGAGGACGAACTCGACGTTCACCCGTCGTCATCTCCGAGCAGGCGCCGCAACCGCTTCGCATCCCTGTCGTTGAGTGAGGCTACGAACGAGCTCAGGACCCCCTCGCGGTCGCGGCTGTCGTCCAAGGTCGTCTGCATCTGCTCTGCTCGATGCTCCGCCTCGGTCTGCACTGGTGCGTAGGCGAAGCCACGACCTTTCGGCTCGCGGGTCAACAACTCCTTCGTCCAGAGCCTGGTGAGCACGGTCATGACCGTCGTGTACGCCAAATCGGGGGCGATCGCCTGATGGACCTCGGCCGGTGTCGCCGGGGTCGTCGTCGCCCACAGATAGGCCATGATCTCGTCTTCGAGCGCGCCCATCGCCCGTCTCGGTCCCACGTCAGACTCCCGACTCTCGCTCATCGTTCGCCTTCAGTGAATCACGACTCGCTCACCGGGCTGCCGCCTAGCCGCAATTTCGAGGGGTCCGGGGGCTGTGGCCCTACAGCCTCTCGATGAGCGTGCCGGTCCCGAGACCGCCGCCGCAGCACATCGTGATCACGCCATAGCGGCCACCGCTGCGCTGTAGCTCGTGCACCGCCTTTGTGGTCAGGAAGCAACCGGTGCCGCCGAGCGGGTGCCCGAGGGAGATGGCCCCGCCGTTGGGGTTGACCTTCTCCATGTCGGGTCCCAGCTCCGAAGCCCACGCCAGCACGACCGATGCGAAGGCTTCGTTGATCTCGATGACGTCGATCTCGTCGATCGTGAGGCCCTGCCGGTCGAGCACCTTGCGGGTGGCCGGGATGGGGCCCTCCAGCATCAACACCGGGTCGCACCCGACGAGGGCGGTCTGCAGAACCCGGGCCATCGGGCTGACGCCGAGCTCGGCCGCCCGCTCGGCGCTCATCAACAGCACCGCGCTGGCCCCGTCGGCGATCTGCGACGACGAGCCGGCGGTGTGCACGCCGTCTTCCCGGGCCACCGGTTTGAGCTTGGCGAGCAGCTCGAGGCTCGTCTCCCGCGGGATCTCGTCGCCCGTGATCGTGGTGGTCTCACCGGTCTTGTTGCCCTCGTCGTCGCGCACCGGGGCGTCGATCGCGACCATTTGGGTTTCGAAGCGGCCCTCGGCGATCGCCCGAGCAGCCCGTTCCTGCGACTGGAGCCCGTACCGGTCGGTATCGTCCCGGCCTATGCCGTACTTCTCGGCGATCCGCTCGGCCCCTTCGAACTGGCTGGTGAACTCGTAGTGCTCGAAGTAGCTGCGGCTGACCGGCTTGCCGTACCCGGCCTTGGCCCCGGCCACGGCGTCGGATCCGATGGGGAGCGTGCTCATCGACTCGACACCGCAGGCCAGGACGACGTCCTCCGCCCCGGAGGCGATCAGCGCGTAGGCGGTGTTGACCGCATGCTGCGACGAGCCGCACTGAGCGTCGACGGTGGTCGCTGCGACCTCCTCCGCGCCCCCGTGGCTGAGCCACGCCGTGCGGGTGATGTTCATGGCCTGGGCGCCGACCTTGTTGATGCAGCCGCCGACGACCTGACCGACGTCGCTCGAGGCAACACCGGCCCGCTTCAGGGTCTCCATCATGACCGGTCCGAGGATGTCGGCCGGATGGGCAGCCGCCAGCCCTCCGTCGCGCTTGCCGATCGGGGATCGTGCGGCCTCGACGATGACGACGTCGGTCATTGGTTCCTCCTCGGTGCAGGTATCGGCCAGCGTAGTTCTGGCCCTCCGAGCCCACCCCATTGGAAGGTCGTCAAGGGAAAGGCCCGGAGGCGCCGATCCTGCTGTGGGTCGTCTCGATGGCCTTCGTGATCTCCTTCATGCAGGATCTGATCGAGAGCTGGCTCTGATCGAGGGGCGGCTCATTGACCGAGGACGCGCATGGAAGCCCTGATTCGACGACTGCCGAAGGCCGAGCTGCATCTCCACATCGAAGGCTCGCTGGAGCCGGAGCTGATGTTCGAGCTGGCGGCCCGGAACCGCATCGCCGTGCCGTATCGCAGCGCGGCCGAGGTGCGGGAGGCGTACGAGTTCGACGATCTACAGGCCTTCCTCGACATCTACTACCAGGCGATGAGCGTGCTGCGAACCGAGCGCGACTTCGAGGACCTGATGACCGCGTATCTCGATCGTGCGGTGGACGACGGTGTCCGCCACGCCGAGATCTTCTTCGACCCACAGGCCCACACCGACCGGGGAACGAGCCTCGCTACGGTTGTCGACGGCCTCGCCACCGGGCAGGAGGCACGGGCCGACCGGATCTCCTCGACGTTGATCCTCTGCTTCCTGCGTCACCTGCCGGCCGAGGCGGCGCTCGAGACGTTGGAGTCGGCGGAACCGTTTCTCGACCGGATCGACGGCGTCGGCCTCGACTCCTCGGAAGCGGGCTTTCCAC